>JAGRNP010000013.1:29972-52155 GCA_020440705.1 bacterium
ACGTGTTCCGCCCACAGGGCCTCGAAGTAGGTGGCGAAGCCCTCGTTCAGCCAGATGTGGGTCCAGTCGACGGGCGAGACGAGGTTGCCGAACCACATGTGGGCCAGCTCGTGCATGAGCACGGTGTCGAACTGGTGCGTGCCCGTGACGAGGACGTCGCCCCAGGTGACGGCCGTGGGGTGTTCCATGGCCTCGTCCCAGGGCACCTCGGCGATGCCGAAGGGTTGGCCGGCGAAGGGGTAGGGGCCGAGCAGCGAGGCGCAGAAGTCGAGCATCCCGGGCAGGACCGACATGTCCTCGCGCACGTCGTCCTCCTCGCCGGGGTACACCCAGTGGCGCAGATCGATCCTGCCCGCCGGGCCGTCGTACTGGTCGGCGAGCTCGACGTAGTCGCCCACGGCGATGCTCACGAGGTAGGTCGGGACCGGGTTCACCTGGAACCACTGGGTCGTGTTGCCGGATCGCAGGGTGAGCTTGCCGTTGGAGACGCCGACCATGCCCAGCGGCGCGCGGATCGTCACGGTGGTCATGGCGCGGTCGTTGGGGTCGTCCTTGCAGGGCCACCAGGAACGCGCGCTCCACGGCTCGCTGACCGTGGCCACGATGGGGTCGCCGGCGGCGTTCGTCTCGACCCGGTAGCCGAAGAGGCCCTCGACCTGCGGCTGGCCCCAGTACTGGACCTCGATCATGCCGGCCGTGCCGGTGGCGATGGGCGTGGGCAGGTTGACGATGACGCGGTCGTCCTGCCGGGTCCAGGTGGCGAGGTTCTGGTAGGGGGCCTTGATCGCCACGCCGGAGATGTTCATGTTGTCGCGCAGGTCGAGCACGAACTGGTCGAGGGGGCCGTCGGTGACGACGAAGACGGTCTCGACCCGGCCCGAGAGCCAGCCGGCCGTCGCCTCGACCTGCAGATCGAGGCCGTAGTGGATCACGTCGTAGCGGAGCTGACGGGGGTCGGGCACGGCCATGCCCGGGGCCTGGGCGGTGCCCGAGGGGATCTGGGCCTTCGCCGCCGGTGTGCCCTTGCCCTCGATGAGGGCCACCTGGGGCCATTCGGCGGGCAGCACGGGGCGCTCCCCCGGCTCACGGGCGAGAAGCAGGGTCGGGGCGCACGTCGCGGTCACGATCAGCAGGACAGCGAGGCGAGCCACAGACCAGGTGTGGATGTCCAGCAGGCGTTTCATGGGCGCTGTTCTGATGTCCTCAGTGCCGAATCCGGGATGCCTGAACCGCGCAGTATAGCACGAAATCATCCGAAAAAAAGAATCATCATGTAACAATTAGTATCTTGAAGTCGGAAGCGGACTTAGAAAGGCCCGCATCGGGCCGGAAAACGCCGCAGGCGCTTCCGGATGGCGTGAATGGGCGTTTTCAGCCCTTTGGCGCTACTGCAGGATCACCTCGTCCACGAAGAGGAACGACGCGCCGCCGGCGCCCGGATGCCACGCCGGCACGGGCCCGAAGTTCACGGCCCGCACCCGCACCGCCCGCACGGGCGAGCCGTCCAGCTCGACGACGAGATCGCGCCGGACCGTCTCCTCGGTGGCGTCGGGCACGTCGTGGCCGACCCGACCGGCCTCGCGGAACGTCGTGCCGTCGGCGGACACTTCGACGATCACCTCGCGGGGCAGGAAGATCCACGAGCGCATGTCCTGCAGGAGGCTGGCGCCGGCCCGGCGCAGGGGCAGCGGCTGCCCCAGGTCGACCGTGGCCACGAAGTCGCGACCGTCGTAGCCCTGCCAGCCGCCGGTCCGCCAGTCGAGGCCGGCGCGGCGGCCGTCGATGAGGGCGTCGGGGCCGCCGGCGGTGTACTGCGGGTTCGGGGGCGTCGCGGTGGTGACCTGCCAACCGTGCTCGATGGCATCGAAGCGGGCGGTCACCACGGGGCCGGCCACGTCGTCGACCAGGGCCACGAACCGCAGCTCGGTGGTTCTCTCGAGGTAGAGGGGACCCGTGTACGGGGTGCCGTCGCGGGGGTCACGGTGCGGCTTGTCGGTCCAGCGGATCTGTGCCCGCGGGTCGTGCGCCGCCAGGCGGACGACGGTCTCGCCGCGGAAGCGGTCGCCGGGCGCGATGGCCCACGGGGCGGCCACCACCGGCGCGGCCACGGGCACGGTGCCCGGACGATCGGCCTCGGCCCGACCCCAGGCGCCGGGTTCGTCGCCGCCCAGTTCGAAGACCAGCTCGCCGCCGCCGCTGACCTCGTCGTGGGAGAGCCAGCTGCGGGTGAGCTCCCGGCCGTTGAACGTCACGCGCCGCACGGCCCCCGCGCCGACCCGCCGCGTGGTGAAGGTGCGGCCGTCCTCGAAGCGCAGGCTCATCGCGGCGTGCCGCGGCGGCACGACGAGCCACTGGCCCGAGGTGGGCGCCACGTCGTACAGGCCGTAGGCGGCGAGCACGTACCAGGCGCTCATCTGGCCGCAGTCCTCGTTGCCGATCAGGCCGTCGGGCTCCGGCGTGTAGAACGCGTCGAGGATGGACCCGATCCGCTCGCGCGACTTCTCCGGGGCGCCCGCGAAGTGGTACAGCCAGCCCATGTGGTGGCTGGGCTCGTTGCCGTGGGCGTACTGGCCGATGCGGCCGGTGATGTCGGCCTGGTCGCGACCGGTGGTGGCGCTGTCGACGGTGAAGAGCGAGTCGAGCACGGCCGCCAGGGCGTCGGCGCCGCCGAGCAGGTCCATGTGCTCGCGCATGTGGTGGGGCGCGGCGAAGCGGTACTGCCAGCCGTTGGCCTCGGTGTGGTTGTTGTCCACCTGGCGCGGGTCGTAGGGCGTCAGGAAGCGGCCGTTGCGGCGCGGCCGGAAGCAGCGGCTCACCGGGTCGTAGAGGTGCCGCCAGGCCTGGGCGCGCCGGCCGTACGCCTGCGCCGTCTCCTCCTCGCCGAGCGCGCGGGCGAAGCGGGCGATGCAGGCGTCGTCGTAGGCGTACTCGAGGGTCTTGCTCACCGATTCGGGCTCGTCCTCGACGCCGATGAAGCCCTGCCGGCGGTAGGCCGCCAGCCCGAAGTGGTCGCGCTCGGCGCTGTCGCGCATGGCCGCGAGGGCCAGCTGCGCGTCGAAGCCGTGGATGCCCTTCAGCCAGGCGTCGGCCAGGAAGCTCACGCTGTGGTAGCCGATCATGCAGTCGGTCTCGTTGCCGGCGAGCTCCCACACGGGCAGGCGGCCGCCCTCGACGTAGTGCGACAGCGCGGTGTTGGCGAAGTCGGCCGTGCGGGCGCGCTGCATGAGGGTGAAGAGGGGGTGCGTGGCGCGGTAGGTGTCCCACAGGGAGAAGACGGTGTACTGGTCGCGGCCCGCGGCGCGGTGCACCTGGCGGTCCATGCCGCGGTAGCGGCCGTCGACGTCGCTGAAGAGGTTCGGGGCGATGGCCGTGTGGTAGATGGCCGTGGCCAGGACGGTGCGCTCGGCGGCGGGGATGTCGTCGGGCACGCCGTAGGGCGCGAGGAACTCCGACCAGGCCGTGAACGCCGCGGCCCGGGTGGCGGCGAAGTCGAAGTCGGCCCACTCGGCCGCGAGGTTGGCGCGGGCACCGTCGGCGTCGACGGCCGAGATCGCCACCTGGATCAGCAGCTCGCCGCCGGCGTTGCCGAAGGCGAGCACGGCCTTGGTGCCGGCCTCGTTGGTGGTGGCGGTGAACGGGCGCGAGAAGGCGGCGCGGAAGTGGACGAGCTGGTCGCGGGCCCAGGCGTCGGAGCGACGGAAGCCGGCCACGGTGCGGTCGTCGGGGAACTCCAGCCCGCTGTCGAGCAGCTTGTCCCGGTGTTCGAGATCGATGATCACGTGCGCCTCGCGGCCGGCGGGGAAGACGTAGCGGTGCAGCCCCGTGCGCGGGGTGGCGGTGAGCTCGACCGCGATGCCGTCGTCGGCCAGGACGGTGTGGTACCAGCCGGCGGCGGCGCGCTCGTCGGCCTTGCAGAAGCGCGAGCCGTAGCCGCCGTCGGGGTCGTCGGGGTAGCCGTTCTCCCAGCGCGGCTCGCCGCAGCCGGGCATCAGCAGGATGTCGCCGTAGTCGCTCACGCCGGTGCCGCTCAGGTGGGTGTGGCTGAAGCCGTACACCACGTCGTCGCTGAAGTGGTAGCCGCCGCAGCCGTCCCAGCCGGTCAGCCGCGTGTCGGGCGAGAGCTGCACCATGCCGAAGGGCAGGGTGGGGCCCGGGAAGGTGTGGCCATGGCCGCCGGTGCCGATGAAGGGGTCGATGTCGCGGGCGAGGTCGGGGGCGGCGAAGGCGGTTCCGGCGGCCAGGAGCAGCACGATCGCGGCAGGCAGGGAGCGGCGCATGGTCACGGGGCGTCCTTCCGGTCGGGCGGGAGTGCGGAAGGCCCCATTATGGCGAGCCCGGGGGGCGAAGGCGAGGGGAATCGCGGCTCAGTCGGCGTCGGCCGCGAGTCCGCGCGCCAGCAGCCCGCGCAGCGCCGTCGGCGCCGCGAACGAGGTGCCCTGCAGCACGCGGCGGGTGTCGCGCGGCGAGCCGAAGCGCCGGAACCAGCTCGACCCGCGCCGCAGGTCGATGTCGACGGTGCCGTCCTCGTTGATGTCGTAGCCGTAGCCGGGGCGGTCGGGCAGTTCGACCAGGCGCACCGCGTAGCGCGACTGGGCCCAGGTGTCGATGAGCGGATTGCGGGTGGCCCACTCGCCGTCGGCGTCGGGCTCGGCGGCGCCGACCACGATGACGCCGCGCGCGAAGGTGTAGGTGTTCACCCAGCGCGGACCCGAGTTGCCGGCGATGGTCACCACGATGACCCCGTCGGCGGCCAGCGCCTCCAGTTCGCCGATGATCGCCGCGGTCAGGCGCCAGCCGGTGTCGGTGCGGCCCCAGCCCTGCACGATCGCCTGGTAGAGTTCGCGGTCGGCGGGGTCGAGGGTGTCGGCGATGGCGCTGATCAGCGTGGACGACTCCCAGCAGAACACGACGGCGTCGAGGCGCTCGCCGTCCCGGCGCCGGGCACGGATCTCGCCCAGCCGGGTCAGGATGTCGCGCTTGGCGTCCGGGCCGTCGCTCACGCCGAAGGGCACCGTCTCGGTGCCCGGGGCCCCCACGTACAGCCGCACCAGGTCGCCGTGGAAGATGTTCTCGCGCACGCCGTCGCCGTCGAGGTCGGTGGCGCCGGCGGCGACGAGGCGGCTTTGGGAAGCGTCGTCGGCACCGGCGGGGTCGCCGAACACGTCGATCACGGCGATGCGATAGCGGATGCCTTCGGGCGACGTGGCGGGGGCGGAACGGGGCCCGCTCACCACCAGGAAGAGGATGCTGAGCACCAGCCGCAGGAGCGACGCTACGGATGCCGGTGCCGGTCTGAACATGATCTTCACGTTCGGCCGCAAAGGGGACGACTGTAGTCCGGGCTTGGCGGCGGGGGCGGAGAGGCGCGCCGAACGGCGAGGGGAAGGTGCGGGTCTCCCGGGCGGGGTCCTGCCTGAAGATAGGGGCCGGGGGCGACGCGGGGAACCGGCCGCGCGGCCGGTTCCTCCCACGCGGCCGGCTCCTCCCGCGCGGCGCCGGGGCTAGTCCACGAGGGTCACCTTGGTCACGGCGACCGTTTCGCCCTGGCGCATCCGGCACAGGTAGGTGCCGGCGGGCAGGCGCCGGCCGGCGGCGTCGTGGCCGTCCCAGGTGGCCAGGCGCGCGCCTTCGGGCTGCGGTTCGTCCACGATCGTGCGCACCAGGCGGCCACGGAGGTCGTGCACGTCGACGGTGACGGGTCCGCGGCCGCGGGCCACCGTGTAGCTGAACTCGGTGCGGCCGTGGAAGGGGTTGGGCGCGGCGTCGAGACGCCCCGTCGGTCCGGCCGGCAGGGGCGAGGCGGCGATCTTCTGCACGATCCGGTACACGGCGCCGTTGCCGTGGTCGAGGATGTAGAGCTCGCCCAGGCCGTCGCGGCCGAAGCCGGAGACGCCGCCGTAGCCGCCGGTCGGGGTCAGGTCGTCGCTGCAGTCGCTCACGGGCGAGAGCCCGCCCGACAGGGTCCAGCGCATGGTCCAGATCTGGTTGCTGCAGAAGTCGCTGAAGAAGTAGGTGCCCTGCAGATCGGGGATCTCCGCGCCCCGGTACACGTAGCCGCCGCTGATCGAGCAGCGGAAGGGCGAGCCGCCGTGGGAGTACTCGTACACCGGCAGGGTGTGGCCCGTGGCGTCGCAGCCGGAGGAGGGGTTGTAGCAGTGCGTGCCCTCGGTGACGCGCCAGCCGAAGTTGCGCCCGCCCGCGGTGCCGGCCGGGACGATGTCGACCTCCTCCCACTGGCCCTGTCCGACGTCGGCGATGTAGAGGTCGCCGGTGCCGGAGTCGAAGCTGAAGCACCAGGGGTTGCGCAGCCCGTAGGTCCAGACGAGTTCGGCGCCCGCCGTCCCGAGGAAGGGGTTGTCCGCCGGCACGGCGTAGCCGGTGGCGGGCGAGACGTCCAGGCGCAGCAGCTTGCCGAGGGGGACGGAGAGCGTCTGGGCGTTGTTGCTCGTGTCGCCGGCGCCGCCGCCGTCGCCGGTGGCCATGATGAGCATCCCGTCGGGCGCGAACTCCAGGTGGCCGCCGTTGTGGTTGCCCGCGGGCTGGTCGATGGTCAGCAGGAGCTCGGCGCTGCCGGCGTCGAGGGCGTCCGGATCGCCGGCGCTGACGGTGTAGCGAACGATGCGCGTGTCGCCCGACGCGTCGGTGTAGTTCACGTAGCAGCGCCCGCTGGCCGCGTAGTCCGGCGCGAAGGCCAGGCCGAGCAGGCCCCGCTCGCCGTTGGCCGCCGTCTGGCCGGTCAGGTCGAGGAAGGTGCCGCGGGACGTGCCGTCCCGGTCGTGCACCGTGACGAGCCCGTTCTGCTGGACGATGAAGAGGCGTTCGTCGCCGTCCGGCGCCACGAGGCGCACGGGCTTGGTGAGACCGTCGGCGATGGGCTCGATGGTCAGGACGACGTCGGGGCAGGCGGTGGCGGGTGCCGCCGCGAGCGGGAGCAGGGGCGCGCCGCCGAGCAGCGCGCCGAGCACGCAGGCGCCGAGCACGCCGGCGCGGGAAACGAAAACGCGGAGCCGGCGCGGGCGCCGGACGTCGGGGGCGATGCGGGACACGGTGTCCTCCCTCCGGGGCGGTCCGAGGGGCCGCCGGGGCGACCAGGTGAAGTCCGGATAAGCTACCGCAACTCGCGCGGACCCGCCCGGTGATCGGCCCTCGACGTGCGTGCCCGCCCGGCCTACCTTGGTGGCCACGCCCGGCATCCGGCCGGGGGCGCCCACCCGAACGGAGATCGCCTTGTCCCGCGCGGCCAACCTCATCACCGGACCGGTCGGCAGCCGCCTGCTGCGCATGTCCGGCCCCATGCTCATGGGGCTGGTGGCGATCATGGCCTTCAATCTCGTCGACACCTTCTTCCTCGGGCGCTACGGCGCCGACGAGCTGGCCGCCGTCTCGTTCACCTTCCCCGTCGTCATGACCCTCGGCAGCGTGGCCCTCGGCCTGGGCATGGGCGTGACCGCGGTGGTGAGCAACGCCATCGGCGAGGGCGACGCGCACCGGGTGGCGCGCCTGACCACCGACTCGCTCGTGCTCGCCGTCCTGGTCGTGGTGGTCTTCGCGGGGGTGGGACTGCTCACCGTGCGCCCGCTCTTCGCGGCCATGGGCGCCGAGGGCCACATCCTCGACCTGGTCGTCCGGTACATGCGGATCTGGTACCTGAGCGTGGGCCTGGTCGTGATCCCCATGGTGGGCAACAGCGCCATCCGGGCCACGGGCGACACGCGCACGCCCGGACTGGTGATGGTGGTGGCGGGCCTGACCAACGCGGTCGGCGACCCGCTGCTCATCTTCGGCCTCGGGCCCTTTCCCGAGCTCGGCATCGAGGGCGCGGCCATCGCCACGGCCGTCAGCCGCGCGATCACCCTGGTCGCGGCGCTGTACGTGCTGGGGATCCGCGACCGCATGATCTCCCGCGAACGCCCGACCACGGCCGAGGGGCTGGCCAACTGGCGCCGGGTGCTGCACGTGGGCGTTCCGGCGGCCGGAACACGCATGGTGATGCCCGTGGGCGTGGGCGTCGTGACGCGGATGGTGGCGGGCTTCGGCCCGGCCGCGGTGGCGGCCTTCGGCGTGGGGTCGCGGGTGGGCATGCTCGTCTTCGCCGTGATCATGGCCCTGGGCGCGGCCCTGGTGCCCTTCGTGGGCCAGAACCTCGGCGCCCGGCGGCCCGACCGCGTGCGGCGGGCGGCCTGGTTCAGCGTGCGCTTCGGCGTGGGCTACGGGCTGGTCCTGTGGGTGCTCATGTTCGTGGCGGCGCGTCCCCTGGCGGGACTCTTCAGCGACCACGCCGACGTCGTCGACGCGGCGGCCCTCTACTTCCGCATCGTCCCGCTCGGCATGGTCTTCGCGGCCATCCTGGCCCTGACCGGCACCGTCCTGAACGGCATGCTCATGCCCCTGCGGGCGGCGCTGCTCTCGGCCCTGCAGATGTTCGGCCTCTACGTGCCGCTGGCCCTGCTGGGCGCCCGCTGGTTCGCCCTGCCCGGAATCTACTGGGCCTCGGTGGCGGCCTACGTGGTCGCCGGCATGCTGTCGCTGGTGGTGATGCGGCGGGCGCTGGCGGGCATCGGCGACCCGGCGCCTACGGCCGGACCGCCTGCCTGAACACCGCCCACACCGGAAAGTGGTCCGACGGGAAGCGGCCGTCCCGCGACGAGCGGTCGATGCCGGCGTCGCGGCAGGGCAGCTCCGGCGTGGCCAGGATCCAGTCGATGCGGGCCGGGCCCGCCTCCCCCTTGAAGCCGTGGAAGGTGCCTTCGCCTGGTCGGCGTTCGTCGCGGCCCGCGCAGGTGAAGGTGTCGGCGAGGCGCCCGTCGGCCGGCGCCAGGGCGGCGCGCACCGGACCGTCGGCCGGGGCGTTGAAGTCGCCGAGCACGATCGCGGCGTGCGGGCCCGCGATCGCCCCGACCCGCTCGCGCAGCAGGGCGGCGCTGTGGCGCCGGGCCTCTTCGCCCACGTGGTCGAAGTGGGCGTTGAAGACGAACAGGGTCTCGGGCGCCGCGACGCGGTCGCGCAGCTGCACCCAGGTGGCGATGCGGTGCAGGGCGGCATCCCAGCCCCGGCTGCCCACCACCGCGGGCGTCTCGCTCAGCCAGAACACCCCGGCGTCGAGCACGTCGTAGCGGGCGCGGTCGACGAAGAGGGCGCACATCTCGCCGGCCTCGGCCCCGTCGTCGCGGCCGTAGCCCGTGAACGTATAGGCGGGGAAGGCCTCCCGCAGCACGGCGGCCTGTTCGACCAGGCATTCCTGCACGCCGAAGACCGCCGGGGCGTGGGCCCGGATCGTCTCGCACACGAGTTCGCGGCGGTGGGGCCAGCTGTCGGGGCCGTCGTCGGCGCGGCCGTAGCGGATGTTGAAGCTGAGGACGGTGGTGTCGCGGGTGGGGGGCGCGGGGACGGCCTGGGCCGGGACGCCGGCGGCTGCGGTGGCGGCCGTGGTGGCGGCCGTGGTGATGCAGAACCAGATAAGCAGATAGGCTGTTCTGCCCAAACCCGTCGTCCCCGATCGATTCCGCGCTCCGCTCACCATCACTCCTGCCCCCGGGGGGAATCCGCGTCCAGGCGCGCCACCAGCGCCGCCACGCAATCGCCCAGTGCCGCCGGATCGTACCCCCCCTCGAGCAGGAACACGACCTTGCCGCCGCAGCACGCGTCGGCCAGGGCGAGGATCTCCCCGATCAGGGTGTCGAACCCCGCCGTCGAGACGGTCAGCCCCGCCAGCGGATCGGCCGCATGCGCGTCGAAGCCCGCCGAGACGAGGATCATGTCCGGTGCGAACGCCCGCGCGGCCGGCAGCAGGTCGTCGCGCCAGGCGGCCAGGAAGCCGGCGTCGCCGGTGCCGGCGTCCAGGGGCGCGTTGCGCGTGAAGCCCAGCCCTGCGCCCGTACCCGTCTCGTCGGCGCGGCCGGTGCCCGGGTAGTGGGGGAACTGGTGGCTCGAGGCGAAGAACACCGTCGGATCGCCGGAGAAGATGTCCTGGGTGCCGTTGCCGTGGTGCACGTCGAAATCGAGCACGGCCACCCGGGCGGCGCCGGCCGCGCGCAGGGCCGCCGCAGCCACGGCCACGTTGTTGTAGAGGCAGAAGCCCATGGCCTGATCGGCGGTGGCGTGGTGGCCCGGGGGGCGCACCAGGGCGAGCCCGCGGGCGCAGGTGCCCGACCAGGTGGCGAGGGCCAGGTCGACGACCGCGCCGACGACGCGGCGGGCCAGGTCCGGCGTAGCCGGCGTGCAGTAGGTGTCGGGGTCGAGCATGACGCCGCCGGCGGCCGCCGCGGCGTCGACGCGGGCGATGTGCGCCGCCGCGTGCACGAGTCGGAGTTCGTCGTCCCCGGCCGGGCGCAGCGGAAACCGCCGCCACTCCGCCGGCAGCGCCAGGTGGTCGAGCCGCCGCTGGTTCTCGGCGTGCCCGGGCCAATCGTGGGCCGCGTACGCGTCGCGGTCGAACACGGCGCCGATCACGGCCTAGTCCCCGTCGCCGTCGCCGGAGAAGTGCCGGTACAGCGCCCAGGTCGCCCCGAGCGCGATCCCGAAGAGCACGATGGGCACGACCCACGTCCAGAAGGGGCCGCTCAGGGGCGAGGTCACGGGGAGGGCTTCGAAGTTCATCGCTCGTCCTTTCCGCCGCGGTCCGCGCCGCAGTCGCCGCGCCGCTTCCGGTAGCTCCACCACGCCAGCCCCAGGCCGACGAACGACGCCACGTAGGCGATGCTCATGCCGATGAGGGTGACCAGTCCCTTGTCCATGTCCCGTTCTCCAATCTCCGCCCGCCGGCGGTCGGCTAGCGGTCGGTCCAGACGGCGACCCCGTCGCGGTACACCGCGGCGATGGCGCCCAGGTTGCCCACGTCGGTCCGCGGATCCGCGTTGAGGACGAGCAGGTCGGCCCGTTTGCCCGGCTCGAGGGTTCCGACGTCGTCGAGCACGCCGATCATCCCGGCGGCGTTGCGGGTGGCCATGACGAGCAGTTCGTCCGGTGTGAATCCGGCCGCGGCCAGGAGCGCCAGCTCCTCGTGCAGGCTGTAGCCGGGAAAGATCCAGTCGCTGCCGACATCGGTGCCGGCCACGAGCCGGATGCCCGCCTCGTGCAGCCGCTTCAGGTCGCTGAACTGCTTCCGCAGGACGGGGTTCGTGGCGAACGAAGGTGCGGGCTCGCCGTAGAGGCGCTGCGCGAACGCGCGGACCGCCTCCGGGTCGTCCGCGGCGCCGGCGAGCCGCGCGAGCTCGGCGTCGTACATTCCCGTGGCCGCGACGGCGGCGACCCACTCGGGGTGCTGCGGGTACAGGAACGCCTTGTCGATCATGATCGTCGTGACCCAGTGCACGTCGCGCGACACGAGTCCGGCCACGAGCTCGGCGTCGCGCTCCCCGTCGAGGTCGACGCCGGTGAAGTGCAGCAGGTGGTCGACGCCGGCGCGGGCCGCCATGCGCAGCTCTTCGCTGTCGCTCACGTGGGCGAACACCCGCGTGCCGGCGATGTGGGCCTGCCGGACGATCTCGTCGATGAACTCCTGCGGCATGCGCTCGACGAAGGGCGGATCGGGGCCCTCCTCGATGGTGAGCTTGATGCCGACGATGGGCTGCCGGCTCACCCGCGCGACGAGCGGTCCGATCTCGGCCACCGAATCGATGTAGTGGACGGTGACGCCGTCGACCCACTTCGGGCTGGGGTACGTCTTGACCGGATGCCGCCCCGCCATGGTGAAGTGCTGGCTGGTGTGGAAGAAGCGGGGCGCGGCCGCGCCGGGAGCCAGGGTCCGCTCGCGCATGGCCGCGAGGGTCGCGTCGTCGCAGTCGCCGCAGCCGGTCACCAGGATCGACGTCACGCCGAAACGCACGAACTGGGGAAACGACTCGTCGACGGGGAAGGGGTGGGTGTGCGCGTCGAAGAGGCCGGGCACGACGAAGCGCCCGCGGCCGTCCACGACTTCGGCCCCGTCCGCGTCCAGGCGTTCGGGCGCGATCGCGGCGATGCGTCCGTTCCGCACGAGCACGTCCACGCCGGACCGCGCGGGACCGCCGGTGCCGTCGACGACGGTGATCTCCCGCAGCAGCAGGTCGCCCGCGGCCCGGCCGACCGCCGGCGCCAGGATCACCGCGAGGACGCACCCCGCCACGACATGCCGCCGGCGTCGCGTCACGACCCGGTGCCTCCCGCGTCCTGCCACCGCAGCCGCTGCTCGAGTTCCTTCACGTAGGCCGCCTGCTGCTCCTCGTACTCGGCCGAGATGGCGCGCAGCTTGGGGTCGATCACCCAGTAGATGAACAGGATGCCCGCGACGGCGGCGACCAGCATCAGGATCCCGCCCGGCTGCAGCAGCAGCGTCTTGGTGACCCCGATCATGAGCAGGCCCATGGCGAGGGGCGAGAGCACGATCACGAGCCAGTCCTCGCGGCTCCAGCCGTCCGCCTCGGCCGCGGTCCACTTGCGGCGGATCAGCGGTCGGGGCCCGGCGCCCTTCGTCTGCGCCGTGTCGGCGATGAGCCCGCGGGCGACGGCCTCGCGGTGCACCGGACCCCACCAGCCGATGGGCCGCGTCATCACGTAGTAGCGCACGAGGCGGTCCATCTGCTCGGGCTTCGTGGCCAGCGTCACGGGAATGAAGATCAGCGCCCCGAGAGCCATCAGCAGCCAGAAGTTGATGTGGTCGGGCAGGGTCGGGATCACGCCGAAGGCCGGCAGGATCCACACCACCAGCCACGACACGCCCAGGTTCGCCATCCAGCCGGCCAGGTAGCCCCAGGCGTTGAAGCGCCACCACACCACCTGCAGGATGTTGGGCAGCCACACGCCGGCCATCATCAGCCAGAGGGCGAAGATGAGCCACTTGGTGATCTCCTGCATCATCAGGCCGTAGAAGAACGACCCGATCAGCAGCACGAACGTCGCCCAGCGGCCCAGGGCGACCAGCTGCTTGTCCGTGGCCTCGGGCTTGATGTACCGATGCCAGATGTCGCGCGTGAAGTAGAGCGCGCCCAGGTTCAGGTGGCTGCTGATGGTCGAAAGGTGAATGGCCAGGATGGCCCCGAAGAACACGCCCACCAGCCCGGCCGGCAGCAGCTCGAAGCCCAGGCGGAACCAGCCCAGCTCGTAGTCTGACTGGTCGGCGATGTTCGGCAGCAGCGAGAAGAACGCGAGGATGCCGGCCGCCCAGAAGCCGTTGCGCACCAGCGTGACCGCGCCGCCGGCCCAGATGCCGTAGGTGGCGTCGCGCACCGTCTTTGCGCTCTGGATGCGCTGCGCCTCGACGTACCAGTCGATGCTGGTGCCCATGCCGAAGCCGCCGATGACGGCGATCACGAGCATGGTCAGGAACCAGACGAAGGGGAAGTCGCCCGACAGCCACCCCGTGAAGTCGAACGCGTCGAGGCGCCACTCCTGGCCCAGCGAGACGATCTTCGCCGTCACCTCGGTGGGGCCGCCCGCGGCCGCCACGCCCACCAGAGACACCAGCACGATGGCGAACACGGCGACGATGCCCTGCAGGAAGTCGCCCATCACCACGCCCCAGTAGCCGGCGGCCAGGGTGTAGAACGCGGTGATGACCGAGGGGATCACCAGCCCCACCCACACCGGCCAGTCGAAGGCCAGGTGGCACACCTTGCCCATGGCGATGCCCACCCAGCCGAGGATGAACATGTTCATGAAGACCTGCCAGCCGGCCATCCAGCCGCGCAGCATCTCGGCGCCCAGTCCGCCGAAGCGCTGGGTCTGCCACTCGGCCTGGGTGTAGGCCAGCGAGCGGCGGAAGATGCGCGCCGAGACGAAGGCCCCGATGGCGGTCCAGGCGGTGAAGAAGGTGTACCAGAGGCCGCGCAGGCCGTTGGCGTAGATCACGCCGGTGATCCACATGGGCGTGTCGGTGGCGGTGTGCGTGCTGAACACCGACGAGGCGGGCAGCCACCAGGGCAGGCCGCGGCCGGCCAGGAAGAAGTCGCTCTCCGAGCGCCGCGCCAGGCGATAGAAGAACGCCGCGCCGCCGACCATGAGCAGCAGGAAGGCGATCGCCCAGAAGATGTCGAGGTTGGTGAACTTGGCCATGGGGCTCCTCGGGGGCCGGGGTCGCAGGGGGATGTCCGCGGGGGAGTCTAGCACCCGGGGGCGGGCGGGGCGAGGCCGGGATGCGGGTCGACGGCCGAACCGAGGTGATCAAGGTCGTGCTGGTTCGATGATGGACCCCGCCCGCCCCTGCAGGCTCCGTATCGTGCGGCCGGTGGTGGTGCGCGCGCCCGCGACGCCGAGCGGAGCCGCCCACCGCGACAGCGCGTGAGGAAGCGGAGGTCCAAAATAGCGGCCCTAGTGGTCCAACCGCACCAGGACAGCGTCCTCGCGCCGGTCGCCGCGGACCAGGAAGAGCTCGCCGTCCGGCCCCCACACGTGCGAGCGGACCGAGCCCTCGGTGAAATGGGTGAGCTGCTCTGGCGCCCCGCCTTCCGCCGGAATCCGCCACAGATTGGTGATGCCGACGATGCCCGCCGGGACCGTGAGAGACCGGCCGTCCGGTGTCCAACGGAGGTTCTCTGGCTGCAGGATCGCGTCCGAGAGCCCGCCCGTCAGGGGCAGGCGCGCGAGTTCGCGACCGTCCGCGAGGGCGATGACGTGGATCCGGGCCGTGGCTTCGCGCTGCCGCGGGATGAAGGCGATGCGCTGCCCGTCCGGCGCCACCGCGGGCGTCCCGGCGTCTTCGGCCACGAGGGTCTCCGCGGCGCCGCCCGCCAGAGGACTCTTGACCAGCGTACTGACTCCATCCGTGAACTGGCGGTAGACGATCCAGGCGCCCCCGCCGGCGAAGACCGGAATCGTCACGGATTCCAGGGGGCCGACGATCCGTCGGGCCGGTGAACCGTCGAGACCCTGGACCCAGATCCCGTTGCCGCCGTTCCGCCACGACTCGAAGGCGATCAGGGTGCCGTCCGGGTGCACCGCCGGGTAGCGGCGCGTGTTGCTCTCGTCAAAAACCGATTCGGCGCCGGTGGCGGGGTCGATGATCGACAGCCGGAAATCGCGGCGCCCCTGGACGAGCCGTCCGTCAGGCAGTAGGTCGATCCCGGACATGCCGTGAATGAAGCCGTCGGTCACGCGCCGCGCCGCGTCGGGTCGGCCGGGCGGTGCCCGCCAGATGTCGGTGAACCAGTCCGAGGCGATGGCGGCGAGGCGGCGGCCGGTGGAGTCGGCACTCACGCCGAGGAAGTTGCCGATGCCGGGCGTCAGGTCGCCGGGAGTCGATCCGTCGAGGGGAATGCGCCACAGATGGAAGAACCAGCTCGACTCCTCGTTGGCGGCCGAAGCCAGGAGATGGTCGGCGCCGCGCGGCCAGGCCACACTGTCGATCGCGCCCCAGTCCCCAGGCAGGACGCGGGCCTGGCCGGTGCCCACCTCCACGATCCGGATGCGGGTCATGTCCTCTTGACCGCCGAAAGTCGTGGAGGCCAGGTAGCGGCCGTCGGGCGACCAGGCGAAAGGCTCCCAGGTAGCCCTCTCGCCCGGCGCGTCGAGCAGGATGGTGTCGCCGTCGGCCAGCGACTCGACCACCGTCAACCGTCGCCCGTCGACGATCCGCACGGCCGCGTAGCGGGTGCCGTCCGGCGAAAGGGAGGCCTCGCCACCGACGTCGCGCAGCACCGCACGCGGCTGGCCGCCCAGGGTCGGGATGCGGTAGGCGGTGGCGGGGAACTCCTCCCAGGTACCCTGCCGGGGCGAGCGGACGTAATGGAGGTACTCGCCGTCGGGGCCGAACGCGGGCCATAGCAATGCGTCTGACCCCGGTTCGGTCACCGCCCGGTCGCCGCCGGTCGCCAGCTGGCGCAGGCGCAGGACGGCGGCCCCGGCGCGATCCTCGACGTAGGCTAGGTACCGGCCGTCCGGGGCCAGCGCCGCGCCGACCACGAGGCCCGACGCAGTGAGGCGTTCGATCGCGGCAGGAGCCTCCCCGGCCGCCGGCCCGACCCCGGGCGGGGGCACCAGGCGACCGAGCCCGAACCCCGCCGCCGCCGCCACCAGCAGGCCGGCGACGAGCCTCCTCCTGCCGGGTCCTGCGCGTCGGTGCGGCGGCGCGGAAGCCGGCGCGGCCTTGAGTTCGGCCGCGAGGGCGACGAGCTGGTTGCGCAGGTCCTGGGCCGACTGCGTGCGCCGCTCGGGGTCCTTCTGGAGGGCGGCGCCGATGATCCGGCCCAGCTGGCGGGGCAGGTCCGGGCGTGCGTCGCCGATCGCCGGCGCGGCATCCTTGATGACAGCGGCCAGCAGGGAGAACGGCGAGTCGCCCGTGAATGGGCGACGTCCGGTGGTCATCTCGTGAAGGATCACGCCGAGGGACCACACGTCCGAGCGGGCGTCGGCCACACGGCCCTCGGCCTGCTCGGGCGCCATGTAGGCGGCCGTGCCGAGGAGGGTGCCCTCGGTGGTGACGTCCGGGGCCGCGGAGATGGTGCGCAGCTGGGATGAGCCGGGGCGGGCGTTTCCGTCCGGCGCGCTCTCCTTGGCCAGGCCGAAATCGAGTACCCGCACCCGCCCGTCACGGGCGATCATGACGTTGGCCGGCTTCAGGTCGCGGTGGACGATGCCCCGCCGGTGGGCGGCGGCTACGGCATCGGCTAGCTCGGTGGCCCAGGCCAGGATCTCGTCGACGGCCAGGCCGCAGTGCGGGATCCGTTCGGCCAGGGATTTCCCGTCGACCAGCTGCATGACCAGGAACCGCTGCCCGTCCGCCTCCGCGACGGCGTGGATGCCGACGATGTGCGGGTGGTCGAGGGCGGCCAGGAGTTGGGCTTCGCGCTCGAAGCGCGCGATGAAGGCCGGATCTTCGGCTAGGGCGGCGGGCAGGAGCTTGAGTGCGACGTCGCGCCCGAGCCGCGTGTCGCGTGCGCGCCACACCTCGCCCATGCCGCCGGCGCCGAGGCGGGCGATGATCTCGTAGGCTCCGACTCGGGATCCGGCTTTGATCACGGGGGGCCTCGCTCTGTCGGGGGAACGGAGTGGTCGGTCGGCTTCCGCGGCGGAAAAACGACCTGTTCACTCTAGTTCAATCCGGGAATCGCGACAAGGCCGGCGCGGGGAATGCGCAGGGGCCCGGCCGTGGCCGGGCCCCCGTTTCGCAGGTGTTGCAGGACTAGCGGTACAGGGACTTGATCTCGCCCCACGACGCGTCGTCCACGTCGACCGGCGTCTCGCAGCAGGTCACGTCGGCGTGCATGATGTTGTTGCCGAACCAGCCGTAGTTGGCCACGAGATCGCTCCAGCCGGAGCCGCCGTCGTAGTAGCTGACGCCCACGTCCGGCGTGTTGTCCTCGAGGGCCGACGGCCACCACACGAAGCCCTGCGGCAGGTGGAAGGCGATGAAGTAGGAGTCGCCCACGGTGCCGCAGGGGCACACGCCGTCGAGGTCGACGTAGATGTCGTACAGGCCGGCGTTCGCCGCGGTCAGCGACCACGTCGCCGAGCGGCAGAACTCCTGGCCGGGGCGCCACACGCCGGCGCCGGCGTCCCAGTCGGCCTCGTGCAGGGTCACGTACACGTCGAAGTTCGACGGCACGTCTTCCGGACCGAACTGCATCATCATGTAGACGCGGTCGAGCTGGAAGCCGGTGCCGCAGGCGCACCCTTCGACCTGGGGCTGGATCAGCGTGGCGTAGGCGTCGTTGCCCGTGATCCAGTTGCCGTACACGTAGGACGGCGCAGCGAGGTTGCCCACGGCGCAACCGGCGCCCGGAGCGGCGGGCTGCAGCTCCACCGGCACGGTGTCGGTGGCGGGCGACTGGGCCTGGGGCTGATCGGCGGCCGCGGCGAAACCGGCGCAGGCGACCAGCAGGAGCAGGCTGAGCAGGACGTTGACAATCTTCATGGATGTTCTCCCTCTTGAGATCTGGTGTGATTCCGAGGCTGCTCGGGAGAGGGATTCTATCACGTTCCGGATGCGCGTGATCCGGTTTTTTCGGCCTGGCCGCATATTTTCGACGCCGCGGGAAACGAGGCGAAAGCCGGGTTCGCCAAAACCAGCGCATGGCGCGCCAAAACGCTCGACAGGTAGCGGAATTCCCGGGCCGGGCCGGCGATCAGGACCCCACCAGCAGCCGCGTGCCGAGCCGTCGCGGCAATCCGGCCCGCTCGATCCGGTCCTGGGCCTTGCCGACGTCGTAGACCACGCGGCGGAACGTGACCTCGTTGCGGTCCGTGTTCCAGACGGCATAGGACGCGCGGGGGTCGCCGTCGCGCGGCTGGCCCACGCTGCCGGGATTCACCAGCCAGCCCCGGCCGGGCGCCAGCGCGTGGGTGTCCTCGTCGGCGTCGGCCGCGAAGTCCTCGCCGGCGATGACCGGCAGGTGGGTATGGCCGAAGAACGCCACGCGGGCGCGACCGGCCCGGCGCACGCCCCGGGCGGCGGCCATCAGCTCGTCCTCTTCCCAGAGGTATTCGTCGCGGTCGTCCGGCGATCCGTGCACCAGCAGGGCGCGGCGGCGGGTGACCCGCGACGCGGGCAGCTGGCGCAGGAAGGCGGCGTTGGCGGGGGTGAGCGTGTCGGCGGTCCAGTCGGCGGCCTTGCGGGCGTCGGCGTTGAATTCCTCGGACGACTCGAGGCCCACGGCCACCACGTCGTGGTTGCCCTGGATGCAGATGGCCCGGCGCTCGCGCAGCAGATCGACGCAGCGGTTCGGGCTGGCGCCGTAGCCCACCACGTCGCCGAGGCAGTAGATCTCCGTGCAGCCCCGGGCGTCGAGGTCGCGCACCACCGCCTCGAGCGCGGCGAAATTGCCGTGGATATCCGAGATGATCGCGATGTCGGCCATGCCGCCTCCTTGCGGGGTTCCGGGTCGTCCGGGGAGTCGCTCCCCGGAATTGTCGGCCGGAACAGCCGGATCCTGACCCGGATATTCGGAGACTTCGCGTCTGAATTCAAGCCCTGGTTGCCCGTCCGGTCGGGAACGCCGGCCCCTGACCAGCCGGGGTCAGTCCCCGACCGGCACCGCGTGGGCCTGCAGATCGGCCAGATCGACGAATTCGAGGGTCAGGATGTGGGTCGCCTCGAGGTGCACCGGCGGCGCCATGCCCGCCTCGAGGGCCTGCTGCCAGCGTTCGGCGCACAGGCACCAGCTCTCGCCGGGTTTCACCCCCGGGAAGGCGAACTCCGGGTGGGGCGTCGAGAGGTCGTTGCCGACCCGGGCGCTGAAGGCGAGGAACTCCGCGGTCGCCTGGATGCAGACCAGGTGATGGCCGTGGTCCTCGGGCCCGGTTTCGCAGCAGCCGGTGCGGTAGAAGCCCGTCAGGGGGTCCTGGCTGCAGTCGCGCAGCTCGGTGCCGAGGACGTTCAGGGGGCGTGGGCTCATGGCGGGGGACCATCCTTCCAGGGGGCGTGACCGGGACGAAGACCACAGGATAGCGTGGATTCGGCCCGCGGCCTCCCCGATCTCCGACAATTCTGCGAATCGTGATCAAAATAGGGCTGGTCTCGGCGCCGGATTGACGGTAGAGTGTCGCCGAACTTGCCGCTGGGGGAGTCTGCGGCAGATCCTCCCGGCCCGATCCGAACCCAGGATTCCTCGCGAAGGAGCGACCATGAAGCGCATTGTTCTCGTCACCCTCGCCGTCGCCCTGATGGCCGGCCCCGCCTTCGGCCAGGGCTTCGGCGTCCGGGCCGGCGTCTCCATCGATCCCGACCAGTTCCACTTCGGCGGCCACTACGACGTGGGCGCCATCGCCACCAACCTGCGCCTGGTGCCGAACATCGAGATCGGTCTGGGCAACGACATCACCCTGATCTGCCTGAACGGCGACCTGCTCTACGACTTCCCCGACACCCCGTGGTCGGTGGGTGGAGAGCTGGGTGTGAACATCGCCAAGTACGATTTCCCCGCCGGCTACGTGGGCGACGACTCCGACACCAACATCGGCCTCAGCGCGGTCGGCGACTACCGCCTGACCCTGAACAGCGGCAAGACCCTGCTCCTCGAGGCCAAGCTGGGCATTTCCGACTCGCCGGACTTCAAGTTCACGGTGGGCTGGAACTTCTAGGTTTCCAAGGTTCGTGCGCGGACCTTTTCGGGCCGCGGGCTCTCCGGCTGGACCTCCGGAGCCCGCGGCCTCCTCTTTGTCGGGCCCCGGACCGCGCCGGGGCTTTCCCTCTGCGGCCCGTCTGCTATACTGCGGCGGCGAGTTCCGCCGCCGATCTTCCGCCGCCTTCCGGGGGTGCCCCTTGACCGCCATCGCGATCCCGTCGAGACCGGCCGCCGGCCGGATGCTCCCCGTCGTCCTCGCCCTGGCCCTGCTGGCCGCCGCTCCGGGTGAGGCCCGCGCGCAGGCCGCCGCCGGCGATTCGGCCACCATCGGCGAGATTCTCGCCGCGGCCGACACCGCGGCCTTCAATGCCGAAGGCGCCCACGCGCTGGGCCGGATCGCCCAGCTCGAGTCCGAGTACTCGGGCTACCTGCGGCGCCTGCCGACCGCCGCCCACGAGGACAGCCTCGTGCTGAGCCTGCAGATCGAGTCGCGCGTCGACGACTTCATGCGCGAGCTGCCGCGGCTCGTCGCGGCCTATCCCCGCAACCCCGCCGGCGACGCCGACCGCGAGCTGGCCCGGGTCGTCGAACGCATCTGCGGGCGCATCGTGCCCGTCGTGCTGCACATGGTGGGCGAACGCCGCGCCCGGATCGACGCGCTGCGCGAACACCGCGGCGGCCTGGCCGCCAAGGACCGGGCCGAACTGGAAGGGGAGATCGTCCGGCTGCAGGTGCGGCTCGACCGGGTCACGGCCTTCCTCGGCGAACTCCTGCACGACATGCAGCAGGCCGGACTCGCCACGGCCCCCCATCGGCCCCGCTACCACGCCATGCTCGCGGGCCGGGCCGACGAGCTCATGGGCCGCATCCTGCTCGACACCCGCCGCCTGACCGACCTCAAGGACCGCCTCAAGGTCGACGCCGGCAACGCCGACCTGCCCCTGCTGCAGGCGGCCGTCCGCAAGAGCCTCGAGGCGAACACGGCGAGCCTGCGCCAGGTCGTCGACCTGATGAAGGACGAGGGCCTGCCCGTGGCCGTGCACCAGGCCCAGCTCCTGACGACCACGCAGGATCTCGCTTCCGGTCTGCTCGACGCCCGCGCCACCGCGACCATCCTGCGCGGCATGTGGCTGCGGGGCCTGGAGTGGCTGCGCGAGAACGGCCCGTCGTGGGCCGTGAAGATCCTGGTCTTCGTGGTCATCGTCGCCATCGGGCGCCTGCTCGGCAGCCTCGTGCGCAAGGCCGTGGCCAAGAGTCTCGAACGCGGACGCTTCCGCCTCTCGCAGCTGCTGCAGCGCACCATCGTCTCGACGGCCCACAACGCGGTGGTGCTGATCGCCGTCGTCATCGGGCTCGGCCAGCTCGGCCTCGACCTGGGCCCGCTGCTCGCCGGCTTCGGCGTCGTCGGCTTCATCCTCGGCTTCGCCATGCAGGACAGCCTCTCCAATTTCGCGGCCGGCCTGATGATCCTCTTCTACCGCCCCTACGACGTGGGCGATCTGGTCGACATCAGCGGCGTCTTCGGCAAGGTCGAGCACATGAGCCTGGTCTCCACCAGCATCCTGACCCTCGACAACCAGAAGCTGGTGGTGCCCAACAGCAAGATCTGGGGCGACGTCATCAAGAACGTCACCGACCAACGCATCCGGCGCGTCGACATGACCTTCGGCATCAGCTACCGCGACGACATCCCGCACGCCGAGCGGGTGCTCGAAAGCATCCTGGCCGAGCACGACAAGGTGCTCGCCGATCCGGAGCCCATGGTGAAGCTGCACACGCTGAACGAGTCGTCGGTGGACTTCGTGGTGCGGCCCTGGGTGAACACGGCCGACTACTGGGACGTGTACTGGGACGTGACGCGCGCGGTGAAGATGCGCTTCGACGCCGAGGGCATCTCGATCCCGTTCCCGCAGCGGGACGTGCATCTGTACCCGACGGCCGGTGCCGACGACGGCGGGAAGGACGCGGCGGCGCCGCCGGCGTGACCGCACCCGCCCGCCGCGCCCCGGCGACAACGGAGAGTCCATGACCCGCTTCCGTCCCGTCCCCTTCGTGCTCGCGGCGCTGTTGCTGGCGGCCGCCCTGGCCGGCGCCCAGCCCGTCGGCGAGCAGCTCGCCCCCGACCTGGCCCGCTTCCACGCCTCGGCCGAAGCCCGCGACGCGGCGCCGCCGTCCCTGTCGGTCACGCGTCCCCTGCCGGAGCCGACGTC
>JAGRNP010000014.1 GCA_020440705.1 bacterium
GCCGACGACGACGACGCCGTGCGCCGGCTGAGCCGCCGCAAGCACCGCGAGGCCAAACCCCTGGCCGTGATGGTGCGCGACCTCGCGGCCGCCCGGCGCCTGGCCGAGGTGGACGCCGCCGAGGCCGAGGCCCTCGCTTCGCCCGCCGCGCCCATCGTGCTGCTGACCGCGCGCCGCGACGCCCCGCTGGCCCGCCTCGTGGCGCCGGACCACCGCCGCGTGGGGCTCATGCTCCCGTCGACCCCGCTGCACCACCTGCTCGCCGACGCCCTCGCGGCCCGCGACGTGCCGGCCGTCGTCATGACCAGCGGCAACGCCAGCGACGAGCCCATCTGCCTGGACAACGCCGAGGCCCGCACGCGGCTGGCGGGCATCGCCGACGCCTGGCTGCTCCACGATCGTGACATCGTGCGGCGCGCCGACGACTCGGTGCTGCAGATGCTCGCCGACGGCCCCCTCTTCTTCCGCCGCAGCCGCGGCTACGCGCCCGTGCCGGTCTTCCTCGCGGGCGCCGCCGCCGCCGGGCCGGATGTCCTGGCCGTGGGCCCTCAGCTCAAGAACACGGTCTGCCTGGCCAGTGCCGACCGCGCATTCGTCAGCCCCCACGTGGGCGACCTGGGCGGCCTGGCCGCCGGCGGCTTCTTCGCCGAGACGGTCGCCACGCTGCAGGACGTGCTCGAGAAGCATCCGGACACCCTCGCCCACGACACCCATCCCGCCTACCACACCACCGGCTGGGTGCACGACCACGCGGGCGCGCGCGCGCGCATCGGCGTGCAGCACCACCACGCCCACCTGGCCGCGGTGCACGCCGAGCACGGTCTCGACGGGCCGGTGGTCGGCGTGATCCTCGACGGCACGGGCTACGGCGACGACAGCACCATCTGGGGCGGCGAGATCCTGGTCGGCGACCCGGGCGGCTTCGTGCGGGCGGCGCACCTGGAGCCCGTGCCCTTGCCGGGAGGCGACGCGGCGATCCGGGCGCCCTGGCGCGCGGCGGTGGCCTACCTGCGCCACGCCGTGGGCACGCCCCTGCCCGACCTGGCCTGGCTCGCGCGCCACGACACCGGGCCCGTGCTCGCCATGCTGGCCCAGGGACTCAATTCGCCCCCGACCAGCAGCTGCGGCCGCCTCTTCGACGCCGTCGCGGCCCTGACCGGACGCTGGGGCGACGTGCACTACGAGGCCCAGGCCGCCATCGAACTCATGGCCGCCACCGACGGCGCGGCGGTGGCGGCGGCGGCGCCCCTGTGCCCGCCCGAACCCCTGGCTGCGGGCGAGCCGGCCGTGATCCCGGTGGGCCCCATCGTCTGCGGCGCCCTGGCCGCGGTGCAGGCGGGGGCCGGCGTGGCCGAGCTCTCGGCCCGCTTCCACCGCACCCTGATCGACCTGTGGACCGACGCCGCCGCCACCGTGGCCCGGCGACGCGGCCTCGGCACCGTCGTCCTCGCCGGCGGGGTGTTCCAGAACGAACTGCTGCTCACGGGCGTGCGCGACGGGCTGCGGGCCCGGGGCCTGGACGTGCGGCGGCCGCTGCAGCTGCCCGCCAACGACGGGGCCGTCGCCCTGGGCCAGGCCGTGGTGGCCCGCACCCGCTGCTGACCGCGGCGGTGCGGGGTGCTACCATGACACCGTTCCTTCTTCGCGAACCCGGAGCCGTCCGCACATGAAACATCTGCAGGAATTCCGCGACCCGGCGCTGGCCCGCAAGCTGCTCGACGGGATCGCCGCGACGGTCACCCGCGATTGGGTGATCATGGAGATCTGCGGCGGCCAGACCCACGCCATCATGCGCCACGGCCTCGACCAGCTGCTGCCGCCGGAGATCACGCTCGTCCACGGCCCCGGCTGTCCCGTGTGCGTCACGCCGCTGGAGACCATCGACCGCGCCCTGGCCATCGCCGCCCGCCCCGAGGTGATCTTCACCAGCTTCGGCGACATGCTGCGCGTGCCCGGCAGCCGCGACGATCTCTTCCGGGTCAGGAGCCGCGGCGGCGACGTGCGCATGGTGTACTCGCCGCTCGAGGCGCTGAAGCTGGCCCGCGAGAACCCCGACCGCGAGGTCGTCTTCCTCGCCGTGGGCTTCGAGACCACCGCCCCGGGCAACGCCATGGCCGTCAAGCAGGCCGCCGCCGAGGGCCTGACCAACTTCAGCGAGATCGTCAGCCACGTGCTCGTGCCGCCGGCCATGGAGGCGATCCTCGGTTCGCCCGACAACCGGGTGCAGGGCTTCCTCGCCGCCGGCCACGTGTGCACGATCATGGGCTGGGAGGAGTACGTGCCCATCGCGGAGCGCTACGCGGTGCCCATCGTGCCCACGGGTTTCGAGCCGGTGGACATCCTCTCGGGCATCCTCAGCACGGTGCGCATGCTCGAGGCGGGAGAGCACGGCGTGCGCAACGACTACACGCGCGTGGTGCACCTCGGCGGCAACCCGGCGGCGCGGGCGGTGGTCGACGAGATCTTCACGGTGTGCGACCGCAAGTGGCGCGGCATCGGCACCATTCCCCGCAGCGGCCTGCGCCTGGCCGACGCCTACGCCGCCTGCGACGCCGAACGGAAGTTCGACGTGGGCGACATCCGCACCGAGGAGCCCTCCGTGTGCATCGCGGGCGAGATCCTGCAGGGGCTGAAGAAGCCGCACGAGTGCCCCGCCTTCGGTCGGGAGTGCACGCCCATGACGCCGCTGGGCGCGACGATGGTGTCCAGCGAGGGCGCCTGCGCCGCCTACCACCGCTACGCCCGGAGGGATCTCCTGTGAGCGCCGCCGACCGCCCCGACTTCGCCGGCATGAGCTGCCCCATGCCCCTGCTCGACCACGACACGGTGCAGCTCGCCCACGGCGCCGGGGGCCGGCTCTCCGCCGACCTCATCGACCGCCTGATCCTGCCGCGGTTCCGCAGCCCCGAGCTCGCGCGGCTCGAGGACCAGGCCGTGCTCGAACTGCCGCCCGGCCGCGTCGCCTTCTCCACCGACACCTTCGTGGTCGATCCGATCTTCTTCCCCGGCGGCGACATCGGCGACCTCGCCATCAACGGCACCGTGAACGACGTGGCCATGAGCGGGGCGCGGGTCGAGGCGCTGAGCGTGGGCTTCGTGCTCGAGGAGGGGTTCCCCCTGGCCGACTTCCACCGCGTGCTCTGCTCCATGGAGGCGGCCGCCCGGGCCGCGGGCGTGCGGGTCGTCACCGGCGATACGAAGGTCGTCGGCCGCGGCGGCTGCGACCGGATCTTCATCAACACGTCCGGCGTGGGCGTCATTCCCGACGGGGTCGCCCTTTCGGCGGCCGGCCTGCGCCCGGGCGACGCCGTGCTCGTCTCCGGTACGCTGGCCGACCACGGCATGGCCGTCATGACCGCCCGCGCGAACCTCGGCTTCCAGTCGACGGTGCGCAGCGACACGGCCGCCCTGAACGGCCTCGTCGCCGACCTGCTGCGGGCCTGCCCCGGCCTGCGCGCCCTGCGCGACCCCACCCGCGGCGGTCTCGCCACGACGCTCAACGAGTTCGCCCGCGCCAGCCGGGTCGGTATCACCCTCGACGAAGGCGCGGTGCCCGTGCGCCCGGACGTGCGCGGTGCCTGCGAGATCCTGGGCATCGATCCGCTCTACGTGGCCAACGAGGGCAAGCTGGTGGCCGTCGTCCCGGCCGACGGGGCCGACGCCGCCCTGGCCGCCTTGCGGGCCCATCCGGTCGGCGCGGCGGCGGCCATCGTCGGCGAGGTCGTGGCGGGGCATCCGGGCACGGTGGCGGTGCGCACCGCCCTCGGCGCCGAGCGCATCGTCGAGATGCCCGTGGGCGAGCAGCTGCCGCGGATCTGCTGACCCGGCGGCCTCAGGCCCGATCGGTCGCCGGCAGGACCTGCTGCAGGACGCGCAGCAGGGCTTCGGCGCGGAACGGCTTGGGCAGGATGGCGTCGTAGCGCTGGCCGGCGAAGCGTTCGGCCAGCTCGACCTCGGTCCAGCCGCTCATGATCACCACCGGCAGCTCCGGATGGTCGGCGCGGATGCGGCGCAGGCACTCCTCGCCGCCCATGGCGGGCATGACCACGTCCAGCAGCACGGCCAGGACCTCGTCGCCGCGGCGCGCCACCGTCGCGACAGCCTCGCGGCCGTTGGCCACCGTCACCACCCGGTAGCCGGCGAAGGCCAGGCCGGTGGCCGCGGCCCGGCACACGTCCGGCTCGTCGTCGACCACGAGCACGAAGCCCCCCTGGTCCGGCAGGGCCCCGGCCGGCGCCGGCGCCGGCGCCGAATCCCCGTCGCCGCCCGCCGCGGCATCGGGCGCGTACCGCCCGAGCGACGGGAAGAGGACGCGCACCGTCGTCCCCTGCCCGGGCACCGAGTCGATGAAGAGGGCCCCGCGGTGACCGCGCACGATGCCCTGGACCGCCGCCATGCCCAGCCCCCGGCCGACGAACTTCGTGCTGTAGAAGGGTTCGCAGATGCGGGCGCGGGTCGCTTCATCCATGCCGCAGCCGTTGTCGGTCACCTCGAGGAAGACGTACTCGCCCGGCCGGGCCGGCGCGCCGTCCGGGTGTTCGCCCGCCACGCTCGTGGCCAGCTCGGCGGCGGTGAAGATGCCCTGCCCCGACCGCAGGGTCACCTCGCCGGGTCCGTCGCCGACCGCCTCGGCCGCGTTCCGCACCAGGTTCAGGGCCACCTGGTGCAGCTGCGTCTCGTCGATGGTGGCCAGGTGCAGGCGCGGCGGATGGTCCTGGTGGAACTCGATCGACTTGGGCACCGCGCCCACGAGCAGGGGCGCCATCCCGGCGAGTTCCCCGGCGACGTCGATGTCGCGCATGGTCAGCTTCCCGCGCCCCGCGAAGGCGAGCATCTGGCGCGTGAGGTCGGCGGCCCGACCGGCCGCCCGCAGCATGTCCGCGAGGGCGGCGGCCGCCGAGTGGTCGGGCCCGGTCTCAGCCGCCGCGATCTCGCCGAAGCCGACGATCATCTGCAGCAGGTTGTTGAAATCGTGGGCGATGCCGCCGGCCATGACGCCCAGGCTCTCGAGCTTCTGCGACGCGAGCACCTTCTTCTCGAGGCCGCGCCGCTCCTCCTCGGCGTGCACCTGCGCCGTGATGTCGTAGATGAAGCCTTCGATGGCCACCAGTTCGCCGTCCCGGAAGTCGCCGCGGCCCTGCTCCCACACCCACTTCTCGTCGCCCCCGCGGGGCAGGATCCGGTAGGTCACCTGATAGCGCTCGTCGTGGTCGAGGCCGTCGCGCACCACCCGGGCCACGTGGTCCTGGTCCTCCGGCACGATCAGCGACGCGTACGACACGACGCGGTTGCCCACCAGGTCGTCGGCCTCGCATCCGGTCAGGTCGTGGCAGCCCTCGCTGCAGAAGTGCATGGTCCAGTCGTCGTCGTTGGCGCAGCGGAAGACCATGCCGGGCAGGTTGGCGAGGACCCCGCTCAGCTGCCGCTCGGTCTCGGCCAGACGCGCCTCGGCCCGCTTGCGCTCGGTCACGTTGCGCGCCACGAGCGTCAGGCGGCGGCCGGACCCGTTCGGCGCCGGTCCGCCGATCGCCGTGGTCTCGTAGTGGATGACCTCGCCGTCGGGGCCCTCGTAGAGGGTCTCGTAGCGGACCGGCTCCGCCGAACCGAGGGCCGTCCGCAGCAGCGGCTCGACCCTCGCGACGTCGTCCGGCGTGAGGAAGTCCAGGATGCTCCGGCCCAGGATATCGTCGAAGGCCAGGCCCGGACTCGGGTAGTTGGCGAAGCGGATGCGCAGGTCCGCGTCGAGATCGAGGATGTGGTCGGGGTTGGTCTGGGAGAGCAGGCGCCAGCGTTCCTCCGAGGCGGCGATCTCGTCCTTCTCGGCCTGCAGGCGCTGGAAGAACAGGGCGTAGGGTCGGGCCACCGCCAGCTCCACGAGGCCGAGGTAGAGCAGGTAGCGCGAGACGATCCGGATCAGGTGGCCCGCCATGTTCGTCAGGCCGTACGTGTCGTTGTAGGTGACGAAGGCGAGCTCCGCCACGGCGACCAGGGCGAGGGACCACGAGAGTCGGCGCCGCACCCCCGCGTCGGTGCCGCCCGAACGCCTGCGGAAGACGATCAGCGCCGCCACCAGCACGGCCACCAGCACGAACTCCGCGCCGACCTTGAATCCGGTGAGCCCCCGGCCGGCCACGAAACAGACGGGAAAGGCGTCGGAACCGAGCACCAGCGCCACGCCCGACACCGCCATGGCTCCGGTGATCGTCATGATGACCACCAGCGACCGGCGCCGGGCCGCCAGGAAGGCGAAGCCCAGCCACCCGACGGCCTCCACCGTGCGCGCGATGATCCAGAACTGGGTCGCGATGTTGGGGTCGTGGGGCTGACCGAAGACGTTGATGCCCTCGTACGACGCCGTGTGCAGCAGATCGACGGCGCCGGCGAGGAACAGGGCGAGCCCCAGGGTCAGGTAGGCATCGATGTCCTGGAAGCGGCGCGCGTTCCACAGCAGGAGCGTCACGCTCCAGGTGAGGCTGATCGAGGCGACCTCGACGAGGGTGTGGAAGGTCGGGTAGTTGTCGCGGCTGAGCAGGTAGAGCAGCGCGAGGACGCATCCGGCCGCCACGGCCTTCAGCAGCCGACCGACCGGCGTCTCCAGCGTCGGGCCCGCGTCCCTGAGTCCGAACCTTTGGGGCATGACCGCTCCGCAGGGTTCCGGGCGAGAACCGCGGACATCATACCATCGATCGCGACCGCCGTGCCACCCCGACGGCCGGTCGTCCTACCGCAGACCCGCCAGGGCCGCCCGCGCCTCCGCCGCGTTGGCGAAATCGGGATCGGCCCGCAAGGCCTCCTCGTAGTAGGCCCGGGCCGCCGGCACGTCGCCGGCGGCCGCCGCCACCTCGCCGAGATGGAACAGCACGATCGGGTGGCGGTCGAGCGCGCGGGCGGCCTGCTCCAGGGTCGCCCGGGCCGCTTCCTGATCGCCCCGCAGATGCTCGATCCAGCCCCGCGTGTCGAGGATCATGCCATTTTCCGGGTCGATCGCCAACGCTTCGCGCACGGTGGCCTCGGCCTCGTCGAGGCGACCCGCCCCGGCCAGGGCGTCGGCCAGGCCGTTGAGGGCCAAGGCGTTGTTCGGGTGCTGCTCCACGGCCAGGCGGCGCTGCGCCACGAGGATCTCGCCGCAATAGTCGGGGCCGGGCAGGTTCCCGCCCGAGGCCTCGGCCATGAAGAAGCGCACGTTGCCGTTGTCGCTGTCCAGGCACCAGGCCTGGTCGAGCTCGGGCCGCACGATGTGGAAGGCGTAGCGGCCGAGGTGACCGGCCACCTTCTGCTCGTGCGCGATGGCGGCCGACTCCGGCGTGGTCAGTCCGGTGAAGAAGGGCTGCGCCGCCGTCTGGAAGGCGGGCATCTGGCGCTGGGGCGGCAGCGGCCACAGCACCGACTGCTTGTCGAAGTAGTGCACGCCGTCGGTGTTCACGCGCGTCTCGCCGCCGATCATCACGTCCATCGTCTCGGGGCTCATCCAGAAGAAGCCCGCCACCCGCGGCACCGTGTCGATCTGGTAGTGGTCGGCCTTGAACCAGGCGGGCAGCTTGTCGAGCTTCGCCTGCAGGCGCGGCGCATCGATGGCCAGCGGCTCCGGCGTGGCCAGCAGGAAGGCCTGGTCCGACCCGTAGACGTACCAGACCGTCGCCGTGGGGAAGACCTTCCTGAACGTGTTCAGGTGGATCTGCATGAGCTCGCCGCGCATCGAGCCGAGCACGGGCACCCACTGGGCCCACACGCCGCCGGGCTTCAGGCGCTGCTTCACGGCGCGGTAGAACTCCTCGGTGTAGAGGATCCAGCTGTCGTAGGCGCGCGGATGGGTCGAGTCGGAGATGATGACGTCGTACTGCTTGTTGCAGGTGACGAGGTAGTTGCGGCCGTCGTCGTTGTGGAAGTGGAAGCGGTCCTTGTGGAAGACGTCGCCGTTGACGTCGGTGAAGAGGTCGTTGATGCCCTCGATGTCGGGATTCAGGTCGACCACGTCGAGCGACGCGATCTCGTCCGACGCAAGCACCGAGCCCGCGGTGATGCCGGCGCCGAAGGCGATGACCATGGCGTCCTTGGGGCCGTCCGACTCGTGCAGCAGCGGCGGCAGCACGCCCAGCAGCTTGAAGAGCTGCACGTGCCAGAAGCGGGTCGAGGCCTCCTCGACGCCGTTGAGGTACATGTCGCGGTAGTCCTGCAGCCTGGGGTCGAACTGGTCGAGCACGGTCACCGTCGCGGCGTGCCCCTCCTTGACCCACTTGATCTCGACCCGCTCCGCGGTCGTCGAGTCGGCCAGCTTGCCGGCGTACCGCTGCGTCATGTCGGGCAGGGCGAAGGCGGCGACCAGGCCGACGGCCAGGGCCACACCCACCGCCGGCGCCATCCCCCCGCGCGCCGGGCGCCGTCCCGCCAGGTTGGCCACGCCCACCAGCACCAGCAGAGCCGTCAGCAGCGCCAGCGTGCCCTGCAGCCCGATGTTCGGCACCAGGTAGTGGTTGGCGATGCCCGCGCCGAGCAGTCCGCCGGCCGTGTTCAGCGAATACAGGGTGGCCGCCTCCCGCGAGGCCGCCCCCTTGCCTTGCGGTTGCAGCATCCGGATGGCCAGGGGCAGCAGCGCCCCCATGAACACCACCGGCAGGATGAGCATGCCGAGCACCGGCAGCGGGCTCTGGGGCGCGGCGTCGGCGAACTTGGCGAAGCGGTCGTCGCTGAGGATCAGGTCGGACAGCAGCAGGTACGGTGTGACCATCAGCAGCAGGCCGGCCAGCACCGCCGACACGCCGAAGACCCGTCCGGCGCCCCGGCCCTGCAGCACGCCGAACAGCCAGGTGCCGAAGACCGCGCTGAAGCCGGTGCCCAGCAGGAACGCCGTCAGCACCAGCGGGAACACCGACACCGTGTTGCCGAGATAGAGGATGCTCACGCGGGTCAGCAGCACCTCGTAGGCCAGCGAGACGAAGCCGACGACGAAGGTGGCGGCGAAGAGGAAGCGACGCAGGTCGGGCGCGGAGCCCGGGATGGCCGTGGCCGCCGGCGCGGGGTCCGCCGCGTCCGCCGCGTCGGCCCGGGGTCGGCCCGCCACCAGGTGGGCCGCCAGCGCGCTGCCGGCCGCCACCAGGTAGGCGACGAAGGCCGTGTTGAGGGTGAACTGCACCCCGAACTCCTGCAGCAGGTGGTAGCCCGCCGCGAAGCAGCCGATGGCCGCGCCCAGGGTGTTCGTGCTGTAGAGGTAGCCCGTGCGCGCCGAGCGGCGCGTGGGCGAGTCGAGGGCCGCGCCCGCGATGATCGCGGGGAAGGTGGCGCCCATCAACGTCGCCGGCAGGAGCAGGGCCAGGGAGGTGACCAACAGCCGGATCGCCGTCAGGCCCTCGCGATTCTCCATGGTCCCGGCCAGCGAGGTGAACAGCGCCGTCAGGCCGTCGAAGAGCGCCGGCGACGCCAGCACGTACAGCCCGATCACCGTCTCGAGCAGCAGGTAGGGCACGAGATTCATCCGGCGCCCGGACACCCACCGGCCACCCAGCCAGCTGCCCAGGCCGAGGCCGCCCATGAAGACCATGATGATCATGGCCGCCGCGCTCAGCGAGTTGCCGACCACGACGATGAGCATCCGGTTCCACGTCACCTCGGCGACGAGGCTCGCGGCGCCCGATGCGAAGAAGGCCAGGAACAGGAGAGGGACGAAGACGGCATTGCGGATGCGGGTCGACATGGTGAGCACGGCTCCGGTTGCGGTTGAAAAGCCCTTTTCCCCACTATGATTTGACCAATATAGGTCATTGGATCCCGATATCCAGAAGTTGTTGCATAAAATAACAGCCGCGAAGAATCTCACGAAAGAAGGCCATGGCGTTGACCGGACCTGCGGCCTGAACTAGACTACCGCTCCCGATCGCCGCAACGACCGGACGATCCACCCCGCAGGACGCGGCGGACGGGGTTCAGGTCCCCGTTTTTTCCGCCTCGGCGTTTTTTTGCGCAGGAAAGTCGGGATTCGCCCTAACAACGACGACCGTGGACCTGTCTAGTCCGCAATGGCATCACATCGGCCGCCCTCCCGACGGGCGGGCCGGTGCGGCAACGGACCACCCGAGTTCCCGACTGCGAGTCCACCATGCGCATCGCGTTCGTCACCCAACCGCTCGACTCGGTCATGCCCCTGCGGCAGAACTCGATCGGGGTCGTGGTGCACAACACGGCGCGCTGCCTCGCCGCCGCCCACGACGTGACGATCATCGCCGGCTCCCGCTACAACCCTCCGTCCCTTGCTCCGGACGACAACATCAGGTACCACTTCGTCGGCGACGAGCCCGACACCCCGATCCTCGGCTTCCTGGAACACTTCCCCAACTGGATCCCCCAGGAGCGCGTGCTCGAGTCCCGCTTCTTCTACCGCATTTACGCCGAGCGCGTCGCGCGGCTGCTGGCCAAGGGGAACTACGACTGGGTCCACGTGGTGAACTACTCCCAGTTCCTGCCCGTGCTGCACCGCGCCGCCCCCCGCTCCCACTTCAACCTGGAGATGCACAGCTACTGGCTGAGCCAGTTCCCGGCCCGGGAGATCCGCCGGCGCCTGGCGGCGGCCGACCTCGTGACCTGCGTGAGCGACGACGTCGCCGAACAGGCGCGGGACGCCCATCCCGGCCTGACCGTCCCCATCGAGACGGTCCACAACGGCTGCGACGTCGAGCGCTTCGCCGCGGCCGCCGGCGACCGCGGCCCCGAGCGCCGGACCATCCTCTTCGTCGGCCGGATCTCGCCCGAGAAGGGCGTGCACGACCTGCTGGACGCCATGGAGAAGGTCCTCGCCGAGATCCCGGACGCCCGTCTGGTCCTGATCGGGCCCATGGCGACGCTGCCGCGCGGGTTCATCGTCGACATCAGCACCCAGGCCGGCGTGCGGAAACTGGCCGACTTCTACGACGGCACCGTCTGCACCGACTACGGGGCCTACCTGCGTGCCCGGGCCGCCCGATCGGCCCTCGCCGGCCGGGTCGAATTCGTCGAACCGGTGTCGACCTCGGAGCTGCCCGCGCGGTACGCCCAGGCGGACGTGCTCGTCAACCCGTCCTACAGCGAGACGTTCGGCCTGAGCCTGGTGGAAGGGATGTCCTCGGGCATGCCGGTGATCGGCACGGCCGTCGGCGGGGCGCCCGAGATCGTCGTGCCGGGCGAGACGGGCTTCCTCACCGAGCCCGGCGACGTGGACGGTCTGGCCGCCGCGATGCTGGCCTGCCTCGGGGACGCGGAGCTGTGCGACCGCCTGGGCCGGAATGGCCGGGAACGTGCGCGGCGCAAATTCACCTGGGAGCAGCGATCCGGGCGCCTGGTCGAGCTCTTCGCCGCCGCCGACCGCCTGGTCGACCACGGCTAGCCTGCTAGGCGCCCGTGGTCTCGGGCAGCTTGCGCGGCGCCCGCCAGCGGGCCGGCAGGAAGACCTGGCCGAAGCGGCTGTCGATGCCCCGCCCCGTGCCGTACCAGTCGGACGTGTCCACGTCCAGGGTGACGCAGTTCTCCAGCGAGTCGTAGGTCTGGCCCGCCGTCTTCAGCCACAGGGAGATGTGGTAGCGCCCCGGCATGGGGTTGAAGAGGTCGACGTCGAGGTCCATGGCGTAGCGGCCCGGCGCGATGTTGGTGATGGCGTCGCCGGCCATCCAGTTGTTGATCCCGCTGACGAGCGCCCCGAGATCGTTGGTCACGTTGACGCCCACGTGCAGGTCGGCGATGGTCTCGTGGACCCGGAAGTGGACCCGCATGGTCATGGCGTCGCCGCTGCGCACGATGTTCTTCAGGTCGCCGTCGGCGTCGAGGATCTCGAAGCCGGTGACGCGGGCCTGACCCGTGCCCCCCCGCGACTCGATGGCCTCGAGGTCGGCCTGGCCCTGGCTGGCCGTGGCGAAGGTCTCCATGTAGCGGCCGATCACCTCGCGCGGTTCGCCGTCGTCGACGACCTTGCCCCCGTCGATCCAGATCACCCGCGTGCAGAGCGACTCGATGGCCGCCATGTTGTGCGAGACGAAGAGCACGGTGCGGCCGCCCCGCTGCAGCTCGTCCATGGTCTGCAGGCACTTGCGCTGGAAGGCGGCGTCCCCCACGGCGAGCACCTCGTCCACGAGCAGCACGTCGGGCTCGAGGTGCGCCGCCACCGCGAAGCCCAGGCGCAGGCGCATGCCCGACGAATAGCGCTTGATGGGCGTGTCGACGAACTTCTCGACACCCGAGAAGGCCACGATCTGGTCGAGCTTGCGGTCGGTGTCCTTCTTGGACATGCCCATGATCGAGCCGTTGAGGTAGATGTTCTCGCGGCCGGTCAGCTCCTCGTGGAAGCCGGTGCCGACCTCGAGCATCGAGGAGAGCTTGCCCCGCACCTCGATGGAGCCGCGGGTCGGGTAGGTGATGCGGGAGAGGACCTTCAGCAGGGTGCTCTTGCCGGCCCCGTTGCGCCCGATGATGCCGACGATCTCGTTCTCGGCCACGGCGAAGTTCACGCCGCTCAGGGCGTAGAAGCTCTCGGCCGCCTGGTCGGCGCTGCGCCGGCGCACGGCGTTGATGATCGCCTCGCGCAGCATCGTGTGCTGGTTGTGCAGCTGACCGAGCTTGTACTGCTTCCAGAGATCCGTTACCGTGATCGCGTTCATCGGCCCCCGACCTTGTGCGTTCAACCGCAAGGTTCCGAGCAGGTTGGAATGCCTGCCGCCATGTCTTTTCAGTGGGATCGGCGCATATGGTACCAACTGAAGGGGGGAATGGCCACCGCCAACCCCTGTTGCACGTCGGCTACGCCAAGACCGGGTCCACCTGGCTGCAGAAGTCGGTGTTCGGCCGGCCGGACGGGCCGTTCCTGCTTCTGCCCCTCCTCGACGCCCTGGAGTACTTCGTCTTCCGCGACGACGCCGAGACCGCCCCCGGACGCATCGCGGCCGAGCTGGCCGGTTTCCGGACCCGTGCCGACGCCGCCGACGCCGTGCCGGTCGTCAGCCACGAGGTCCTCGTCGGCGACCAGACCCAGGGCCGCTACTGGGGCCACCAGGTCGCCCGCCGCCTCCAGGCGGTCTTCCCGGACGCCCGCGTGCTCATGGTCATCCGCGAGCAGACGGCCATGCTGGTCTCCTCGTACCGCCAGCACCTGCACGTGGGCGGCACCGAGACCCTGGCGGCGTTCTTCAGCCGCCAACCCGGCTTCGAGGCCACCTGCCGGCCCGATTTCCTGGCCTACGACCGCATGATCGCCTTCTACCAGGAGCTCTTCGGCCGCGACCGGGTGTGCGTGCTCCCCTTCGAACTGCTGGGCGCCGACCCCGCCGAATTCGCCCGCCGGGTGACCGGATTCGCCGGCGCGCGCACCGCGTCCGCGCCGAGCCCGAGCGTGGAGCACCCCGGCTTCGGGGCGGCCACCCTGCTCGTCCGCCGACGCCTGAACCGCCTCGCCGGCGGCTGGACCTACGCCGACGGACCCGAGCCCCCCGCCGGCTGGCGCCGCGCCGACCGCCTTTCGGTGTACCTGGACCGCCTCATCCCGACCCGCGTCCAGGCGGCCCGCAAGCGCGATCTGGCCCGGCAGGCGGCCGCCCTGGTGGGCGACCGCTTCGCCGCCAGCAACCGGCTCACCCGGGAATTGACGGGTCTGGACCTGGCCGCCCTGGGCTATCGGACCGCCTTTTTTGCCGCGCTGCCGTTGACCTCGCTCGACCCTCTGCCCTATAACCCCTCTCTTGCGTTCGGATGCACCCCGGCCCGCCCGCGGGTGGCGCCGCGCCATGACCCGTCACGACCTCTCCTTCACGTTTAAGACGCCCCGCTGGCGGGGCGTGTCCACGTGCTGGTCCGGATGGTCGTCCGGAGGTGCCGTCCCGGGAGCCTGATTCCCCGCGACATTTCCAGGTACCGCTGACCCGTCCGGCCCGCTCCGCGACGGGTTTTTCCTTGTCGTCCGGCCCCCGCGCCGGCGCAACGCACCGAGGTCCACGCCATGTCCGCCGAGAAGCTGCACACGCCCCGCGCCCGCATCGACGAGATCGACCGCCGCCTGGTCGCCCTCGTGGCCGAACGCATGGACGCCGTCCGCGCCATCGGGCGCACCAAGGGCGCCGACGACGCCCAGCCCCTCAGGGACCACCGTCGCGAGCAGGAGGTCCTGGCCAACTGGCAGGACGCCGCCGCCGAACACGGCCTGTCGCCGTTCTTCGCCGGGCGCATCCTGCGCGAGGTGATGAACTACTCGCGGCGGGTGCAGGAGGAGCTGCTCGACCGGCCCCAGGACGACGCCACCGCGGGCGCCGCCCCGGTCCGCGTCGGCCGCATCGGCTCGCCCGGCTCGTACAGCGATCTCGCGCTGACCAAGCTCTTCGCCGAGCGCGGCGAGGGCGCCCTGACGCCGGTCGCCTTCGCCGGCTTCACCGCCGCGGTCGACGCCCTCGAGCGCGACGAGGTCGATTTCGCCTTCCTGCCCATCGAGAACACCATCGCCGGCTCGCTGAACGAGACCTACGCCCTGCTCACCGGCCGCGACCTGCACATCGTCGACGAGGAGATCCTGCCGGTGGAGCACATCGTGGCCGGACGCCCCGGCGCCGACCTGGCCGCCGTGCGCGTCGTGCGCTCGCACCCGGTCGCCCTGCAGCAGTGCGCCGCCTGGCTGGGCGCCCGCCCCGGCTGCCGCGCCGAGGCCTGCGCCGACTCGGCCACCGCCGCGCAGATCGTGGCCGACGGCGACGACCCGACCGCGGCGGCGATCTGCTCCGAGGAGGCGGCCAGCCGCCTGGGCCTGCAGGTGCTGGCCCGCGGCATCGCCGACCAGGCCCTGAACGCGACGCGGTTCGTGCTCATGGGCCGCGCGCCGGCCGTGGTCGACCGCCGGCGTCCGGCCCGCACCTCGCTGGTGCTGAGCGTGAACCACCGTCGCGGCTCCCTGGCCAAGTGCCTCGACGCGTTCGCGCGGCGCCGGGTGAACCTGACCAAGCTGGAGAGCCGTCCCAGGCCTGAAAGTCCTTGGGAATATGTCTTCTACATCGACATCGAGGGCCACCGCGACAGCGACCGCGTGCGCGAGGCCCTCGACGAGGTGGCCACCCACGCCAACACGCTGAAGGTCCTCGGCTGCTATCCGCGCCGGGGCAGCTTCGGCGACGATCTCGAGCCCGAGGAGCATCTCGCCGAGTGGGTCGGCGCCGCCGCGCCCGACGGCCGCAAACCCCTGCCGGTGGTCGACCCGAACCTGCGGCGCAGCGCGCGCACCGCGGCCCACGAGCCGAGCATCGTCAAGATCGGCCGCGTGCCCGTGGGCGGCGGCCACTTCATGCTCATCGCCGGGCCCTGCGCCGTCGAGAGCCGCGCCCAGGTGACGGCGGCGGCGAAGATGGTGCAGGAGGCGGGCGGCCAGGTGCTGCGCGGCGGCGCCTTCAAGCCCCGCACCAGCCCCTACAGCTTCCAGGGCCTCGGCTTCCCGGGCCTGGAGCTGCTGCGCGCCGCCGGCGACACCTACGACCTGCCCATCGTCACCGAAGTGCTGCGCGTCGAGGACGTGGCCAAGGTCGCCCGAATGGCCGACGCCCTGCAGGTGGGCGCCCGCAACATGCAGAACTTCGAGCTGCTCAAGGAGCTCGGACGCACCGACAAGCCGGTGCTGCTGAAGCGCGGCATGAGCGCCACCGTAAAGGACCTCCTCGCCGCCGCCGAGTACATCATGGCCGGCGGCAACCAGCAGGTGATCCTGTGCGAGCGCGGCATCCGCACCTTCGAGACGGCCACCCGCAGCACCCTCGACCTCAGCGCGGTGCCGGTGCTGAAGGAGCGCACGCACCTGCCGGTGATCGTCGATCCGTCCCACGCCGCGGGGCGGCGGGAACTGGTGCTGCCCCTGGCGGCGGCGGCGGTGGCGGCGGGCGCCGACGGGCTGATCGTCGAGTGCCATCCGAATCCGGACGAGGCGCTGTGCGACAAGGAGCAGGCGCTGACGGGGGCGGACATGGCGGAGCTGGTGGGGATGGCGCGGCGGATGGGGCGGATGGGCTGAGCGGCCCCGGACCGGCCTTCCGGATCCCGCCCCGGATTCCGTATGAGCAGGTGAGCCCAAGGCATCCACCCGCTCCACCGAGGCAACACCATGATCACGTCACGCGCGCGCACCGGAGCCCTGTTCCTGCTGGCCCTCGGCCTGCTCTGCCACCCGGTCTTCGCCCCGGCGTCGCCCGTCAACGAGGGCGGCGACGACGTCCTGGTGGTGGCGGATGCGGGCGGCAACCTGCTGGAGAATCACCTCTTCGTCACGGATGCGGGCGCGTTCTACAACGTGTTCCGGGCCGGTTACGACGTGCTGATCATGCTCAGCACCGACCGCGGGGCCACCTGGTCCGAATGGGGCCGGGCGCCGCGGACGGCCGGCGAGAACCTCTTCCTCCACGGGGCCGCCCTGACCGAGGGGATGAACCCGCGGCTGCACCTCCTCTACGCGGTCGAGTCCGACAACGCGCTGACGGACGGCACGATCCGCCACGCCTGGACCCCGTACACCGGCGGCCCGCCGAACTGGTCCGAGTCGGTGCCCTTCGCCGAAACGGGTGTCTCGTACTGGGGCGGCGACCTGGCCGTCGACGCCGCCGACTACGACGACTACCGCGTGTACGCGGTCGCCGTCCGCTACGACGGCGTGCACTGGGCCGGCCTGCAGTACGCGCGCTCGACCGATCAGGGCGACACCTGGGAGCCGTCGTTCTCCCTCGCCGACGGTCAGGACGGAGACTTCTTCGTGCGTCGGCCCCACCTGGCCTGGGGCGCGGGGCGCCTCCACGTGACCTGGTCGTGGGGCGACGACTCGCTCGGCGAGGGGTTCACCGCCAACGGCGTGCGCTACCGCCACGCCACCGGCTTCGGTGCGGGCCCCGGCGACTTCGCCCCCATGCAGGACCTGCTGCCCGCCGACGTCGGCCCCGAGAACAATCCCCTCGACATCGTCGCCTCCAGCGCGACCGGCGACGTCTACCTGCTCTACGCGACGGTGGGGTTCAGTTCCGGCGGCGAAGTCTGGCGCAGCCGCGACGGGGGTTCGACGTGGGACCCGGCCGACGTGGGCACCTTCGACGCCGACGACGCCATGGCCCATCTCGCCCTGAACGACGCCGGCGACCGCCTCTACGTGTCCGGAGTGCACCGGGACGCCGTGGGCGAAGGGTGCCGGGGTCAACCGGTGGTGCAGCGCGGCGTCGTGGCCGGGGCCGCGGGACCGGACTTCGGCGCGCCCATGGTCTTCGCCGCCGACAACACCGACCAGGGGATCTGGGAGACCGTGGTGGGCATCGACTCCGCCGACTCCGACGCGTTCGGCGTCGCCTGGGCCGCGAACGCGAGCGTCTGCGAACCACCAGCCGCGTGGCCGATGCGCTTCGACGCAACCTGGCGCAACGATCCCGGCTTCCCGGTCACCGAGGCGGGCTTCCCGGTGCCGCTGGCCGAGGCGCCGGCCGGACCCCTCACCGCGGTGCAGCTCGACTACCGCCCGCAGCTCGAGCTCACCTGGCTCGACGACGCCGGGTACCTGCACGTCACCACGCACACCGGCGCGCCCATCCTGGGCACGCCCCTCTGGGTCGGCAACCCGGTGGACGGCAACGCCGTCGCCGTCGGCGACCTGGACGGCGACGGCGTGCCCGCCCTGGTCGTCGGCGACGCCGACGGGCAGGTGCACGCGTTCAGCGCCGCGACGGGCGCCCTGCTGCCCGGCTTCCCCGTCGACCTCGGCACCGCCGCCGCCCGCGTCGCCGTGGGAGCCGTGGCGACCGGCGCGCCGCGCTCGATCGTGGCCACCTGCGGCACGGGCGTCCACATCATCGGCGCGGACGGCCAGATCGAGCAGAGCTGGACCACCAGCGCGAACATCAGCCAGCCGCCGGCCATCGGCGACCTCGACTTCGACGGACAGAACGAGATCGTCGTCGTCGAATCCCTGCGCCTGGTCCGCATCGACCCGGGCGACCCGGTGCGGACGTGGTCCGTCCTGACCGGATTCACCGGCATCACGACGCCGCCGACGCTGACCGACCTCCACGTCGACGGCACCATCGAGGCCAGCCGGCAGATCGTCTTCGGCACGGCGGCGGGCACGGTCCGCGCCTACCGGGCCGACGGCACTTCCCTGTGGACCTTCGACTCCGGCGTGGCCCACGACGTCTCGGCCATCGCCTCGACGTTCATCCGCGGGGCGGGCGCGCCCGGTCTCCAGTTCGCCATCGACGGCGGGATCTACAACCTCCGGGAGGACGGGACCCTCTGGGGCGGCTTCCCCCACCCGACCGGGACCGGCGGCCGCATCGCCCCGGTCGTCGGCACCGTCGAGGGATTCTCCAGCGACATCGTCTACGGCAACGTCTTCGGCGGCGCGTGGTGCGTCGACAACTTCGGCAACGAACTGGACGGATGGCCCCTCACGTTCGACGACCCCATCCTGTATTCACCGGTGATCGCCGACATCGACGCCGACGGCCGCAACGAGATCATCGTGCAGACCGCCGGGGAGATGCGCGCCATGGACACCAACGCCGAACGTCAATCCACGGCGCGGGTCCACTGGGGCCAGTGGGGCTTCGACGCCGGCCACACCTTCTGCCTGTCCAACACGGACACGCCCGTGGTCAGCCCCGTCCCCGACGACGTGCGCCCGACCCGGATCGCGTTCGCGCCGCCGCATCCCAACCCGTCGAGCGGCGCGAGCCGCTTCCAGTTCGTGCTGCCGGACGCGGCCGACGTCTCGCTCAAGGTCTACGACGTGCGCGGGCGGCTGGTGAAGGCGGTGGCGGTGGGCCGGTTCGAGCCGGGCGGCCACGTGCTGGCCTTCGACGGGAGGGGTCCCGACGGCCGCACCCTGGCCGACGGCATCTACTTCGCGCGCCTGACCGTGCGCGACGGGACCGGTCGGCACGACGAGACGCGGAAGCTGGTCATCCTGCGCTGAGCGCAGGCTCAGCGCTGCGAACCGGTGGAGAGGCCGGCCCCGTCCCCGCGGCCGGCCCCTCCGCTCCCCCCTACTTCAGCAGGGTCACCTTCACGACCGAGCCTTCCTGGCCCGCCGGCAACCAGACCCGCCCGAAGTACACGCCGGACGGCAGGTTCCGGCCGTGGTCGTCGCGGCCGTCCCAGCGGATCGCGTGCCCGCCGGCGGCCCGGTTCCCGTCGGCCAGGGTGCGCACGACGCGGCCCCGCACGTCGAAGACCGCGAGGCGCGTCCAGCCCGCGGCGCGCTGGTCGAAGCGGAAGGTCGTCTCCGGATTGAAGGGGTTGGGCCCCGCCGCCAGGGCGCGCAGGGCCGTCGGCAGCGGCGCCGGCGACGGCGCCGTGCTGCAGAAGAAGCGTCGCTGGCGGTGGAGGGGCGTGGCGTAGTCGATCCAGGTCGCCGCCACGGCGTCGAGGCCCGGCCGCGCGGCCAGGACCGCCGGCTCCACGTCGTCGCCGGCGTTGATCCGCTTGCGCGGGAAGAAGACGTTGCCGTCGCCCTCGCGCAGGATGATCTGCATGGGCGTGCCGGTGACCGTCTCGCGTGTGGCCAGGAAGAACCGCTCCGGCCCGGCCGCGACCACCGTGCTGTCGTAGACCAGGGGCAGGCCGAGCCGCCAGCGGACCGGTCCCGCCACCTGGTGGTCCATGGTCATGGTGTGCAGCAGGGGGTCGGAGCCGGTGTTGTCCAGGACCCAGCTGAACAGCAGGCGATCGGCCCCGTCCCACGCGACCGCCGGCGACGTGACCTGCACTCCGAAGTACACGCCGACCGGGACCTCCCAGGTGCCGCCGTTGAAGCGCTGGTAGCACATCTCGTGCAGGCCCGGGAACCAGAAGTCGCGCACGTAGGCGAGGGTCAGGCCGCTGCCATCGACCGTAAGGTCCGGCTGGGCGGCGCCGACCCCGGCGCCGATGTCGACCGGGGCGTCGACCGTCGCGTCCGTGACCCGGACGTACATCAGGGCCGTCGTCCCGCCCCCGTCCGCTTCGCAGACGATGTGGGCCTCGCCGGGAGCGTCGCTGGCGATGGCCGGATGGTGGATCGTGGTGGGCATGTCGACGAGGTGGCCGCCCGTCGCACCGTCGGGGCGCAGGTACTGGTACTGCAGCTGGTCGTAGCCGGCCTGCTCGACGACGAACACCACGTGGCGCGTGTCGTCCGGCCCGACGGCGATGGCGATGTCGCGCAGCGGCCGGCTCGAACTGAGCCCGGTCGCGGTCCAGCCGAGTCCGGACGGCTCGCGCTGGTTCCACACCGTCATCCAGCTTGACGCCAGCGTCTCGATCCAGACCGTGAACAGGTCTCCCCCGGACGCGAAGGCCATGCGGCGCTTGCCGCCGGGCGCCAGGATGGGGCCGAAGGCGTCCGCGATCACCTCCTCGTCATCGCAGGGCACGGCGTCGCCCACGCCGAACGCGTCCGGCAGCGTCGCCACGACGCCGCCCCCGCGGGAGGCGCGCAGGTCGTGGGCGCCGGGCTGGGCGCCGGCGAGATCGAGCTGGCCCGTGACGACCTGGGCGTTCAGGGCGGACACGCCGGTCAGCGTGGCGTCGGCGGCGCCGCCCCGTGCAAGGGAGAACTCGAGCCCCGCGTCGAGGTAGTCGCCCAGGATGTGCACGGCCGGCAGGTCGCCGACCGCGCCGGCGTCCGGATCGATGTACGCGAGCGTGGGCAAGGCGGGCGAGTTGCCGTTCGCGCCGACGCCGGCCGCGTAGACCTCGTCGGCGGTGTAGGTGTCGTTGTACTGCTGCCAGGCGACCAGGGCGCCGCCGGAACCGTCGGCGTGCACGCGCGGGTAGTAGACCGCCGTGCCGGAGAGGCCTTCGGCGACCGTCCACCAGAATCCCGTGTTCTCCCAAAGCGTGTTGCCGAAACCGTCGAGCCGGATCGCGCTCAGGGCCCGGCAGCGGATGTCGCTCACCTCGCTGAAGAAGTGGTCGCAGTAGGCGACCAGGACACCGCCGAAACCGTCCGGCGCGAGGGTGGCGTCCTGCTGCCAGCCTGCGAGGGTCGTGATCTGCAGGCCGCCGGCGCCCCATAGCCGGTTGCCGAACACATCGAGATGCTGGGCGAAGAGGTCGGTCACGCCGTCGGCCATGAAGAAGCCCCCGGCGCCGTCGCCGCAGAAGGCCGGCTCGGACGGGTTCGGCCAGGTGCTGAACGTGCCCAGGGGCTGGATGCCGCCCGCCGGCCAGGTCTCGGCGCCGGTGGCGTCCAGGTGCTGCACCCAGGTCTCGCCCCAGCCCCGCTTGTTGACGACGTAGCCCCCGCCGGCCCCGTCCGGCACGACGCCGACCACGTTCCCCAGCGCCGGGAAGGGCTCGCTGCCGCGCGCGCCCCAGAGCAGGTTCCCGCCCGCGTCCAGGCGCTGGGCCCGCCCCTCGAAGAGCCCGTTGAACGGGTTGAAGTGGATGCCGAACAGCAGTCCCCCTGATCCGTCCGGCTCCACCACCCAGCGGATCTCGTCGAGATCGCCGTTCGCATCCTCCCAGATGGTCGTCTCCTGCAGCGGGCTGCCGTCGGCGGCGACCCGCAGGGCGATGATCTCCTGGTCCAAGAGCCCGCTGCTGCGGGTCCACACGAGATAGAGGTCGCTGCCGCCGGCCGGGACGAGCCGCGCGTCCAGCTGCGGGTTGGGTCCGAACGAGGCCATCACCTGGGCCCATTGCAACTGCCCGGCGTCATTGACGCGGGCCAGTTTCAGGTAGCTCTGGCCGGCGTAGATTTCGCGGTAGATGCAGTAGGCGCCGCCGGCGCCGTCGCCCACCACGTCGACGGGGCCGCGCGTGCCCTCGCTCGCGAGGTCGTACGGCATGACCGTCCCCTGGTCGCCCCAGAGCTCGTTGCCGGTCTGGTCGAGCTTCTGGACCAGGATGTTGAAGGCCTCGTCGGCCGGATCGTGCACGATCACGAGCAGGCCGCCGCTGCCGCTCGGCGCCGAGACCACATCGTCGGCCCGTCCGGTCGGAGCGAAGACCTCGGCCCAGTGGTCGTGTTCCCAGCCGGCGTGGGCGTTGGCGGTGATGAGGAGCAGGCTGATGATCCCGATGAGGCCCGGGAGCCCGGGGCGGGAATGGTCGGTGCGCATGGGTCGTCCCCTTTCGCGGTTGGGTGGTCCGCGCATGAGACGAGCCCCGGGGAACGAAGATCACAGGAAATTTCGCGGGCCTCAGCGGCGGGGCAACGGTTGCGGCGTCGAACGCGCGACGACGTCGCCCTCGCGCACGACCTCGATCCGCCAGGTCATCGCGGCCGCGTCGCCCCCCGCGCGCTGCGGCGGGGTCCAGTCCACGCCGGCCGCCGTTCCCGCCTCGATGCGGCCGACCTCGACGAGGTCGCCGCCGAAGAAGACGACCCGGAAGGTCTCGCCGGGAGCCGCCGGACGGGTCCACGACAGGCGGTAGCCGCCGTCCGTGACGACGCGGGCCTCCATGCCGAAGTCCTTGGCGGACAACGTGGTGCGGGTCACGCCGGCGGGCCCGCCCGGCAGCGGATCGCCCTCGCGGGACAGCCCCACGACCAGGACCAGGACGGCCGCCGTCGCCAGCAGCGAGGCCGTGACGCGCGACCGCAGGATCCGCACGACCGTCCCGGGCTCGCGGCGGGACGCGGGGGTCGCCAGGGCGGCCAGGCCGGCGGCGAGCCGCGCCTCGCGCGCGGGATCCGCATGGGACGGGCTGCCCGCCACGAATCCCGCGAAGGCGGCGAGCAGGCCGCGGCAACGCGGACAGGAATCGACATGGGCCCGGCGTGGGTCGCCGGCGGCGAGCTCCGCCATAGGTCCCAGTTCCTCGATCGACGGACACGGTTCAGTCATGGTCGAACCTCCTTTTCCCCGCCAGCGCGGCCCTCAGCTTCCGGCGCGCCGTCTGCAGCACGGCGCGCGCGCCGGTGGTCTGGTCGAGATCCAGCAGCCGCGTGATCTCCTCGAGCGGCATGTTCTCGAAGTACCGCAGATACACCGCCTCCTGTTCCCGCGGCGCCAGATAGCGCCTCAGGCGCCGCAGCCAGGCCTCCCGCTCGGACGCGGCCTCCAGCCGTCCCAGCGCCGACACCGCGTCGTCGACGAGCTCGTCGACGGCGTCCGGGTCGCCGGGGGGACGGCGGCTGCGCAGCTCGTCCAGGCAGCGATTGCGCACGATGGCGAACAGCCACGACGAGAACTGCGACCGCCCCGCGAACCCCGCGAGACCGTGGTACGCCTTCAGCAGCACCTCCTGCGCCACGTCCGCGGCCAGGTCCGGATCGCCCAGCTGGGCGTGGCACCACTGGAAGACCCGCGCGTGGTAGCGCTGCAGGAGCTCGGAACCCGCCGCGGCCCGCGCGGCGGGGTCGCGCGCCTCCAGGGCACGACAGACCAGCTCGGCGTCGGTCGGCGGCGCGGGACGTCCGGCGTTCATGTCTGAGACGGATCCGGCAGGCGGGCGATCACGAAAATCTTCCTCTCGCGCTGAAGGCGGCGACGGCGGCCAGGAGCAGGGCGCCGGCGCCGAGCAGACGGCCCGCGGGCAGGGAACTCCGGGCCGGCGACAGGTCGAGCCGCTGGTTCCCCTCCCCGATGACGACGAAGCCCGCCCAATAGTACGGGTCGGCGAAGCGGCTGTCAGCGGCGAGCTCCCGCTGGGCGGCGGCCAGGGCCCCCGCGACCGTCCCGCCGCCCTCGAGACCGCGATAGAAGCCGTGCATCAGCCGGAAGGTCGCCGCATCGTCCACCGGCCACAGGCTGGCCACCACCGTGGGCGTGCCCGCGGCGATGAACGCCGACCCGAGCCCCATGACGCCGCCCCCGTCGGACACGGCGCCGCCGCCCGACTCGCAGCCCGCCAGCACGGCCAGCCGGGCGCTGCGGCGGGTCGCCGCGATGTCGGCGGCCGACACGACGGTGTCGCCACCGAGGTGGACGGCCGAGCGCCAGGGGTACGTGTCGCTCACCTCGACGTGGGACGCCAGGTGGATCAGGTCGCCGTCGGGCAGCCGGGCGTCGTCGTCCCGCAGCGGCGCCTTCGCGCGGTCCGCGTAGCGCCGTTCCAGCCACGCCACCTCCCGCACCGCGGCGGCCAGCTGCCGGCCGGAGCCGTCGACCCCGCCGCCGGCGATCCACACCGAGCCGACGGCGGCCGGTGCGGCGGCGAGTCCGGCCCGCAGGTCGGCGAAGATGCTCGCCGACGGGACCCGGCACGCCACGACGCCCGGTCCCGCCAGGAAGGCCTCGGGCAGGCGGTTCAGGACGCCGTCGGGGCAGCAGATCAGCCGGGTCCGGCCGGCCAGCACGTCGGCCACCGGATCCAGGAGGAGGCGGCGCAACGCGTCCCGGCCGGCGGCGACCGCTTCCCCGCGCCCGGGCAGCGCCGGCCGACCGGTTCCGAGCAGGGCCCGGAAGAGCGCGACCCGTTCGGCCAGTTCGGCCGCCGGTGGCAGATCGGCCACGCGGACTTCGGTGCGCGTCACCGCGAACACGAAGGAATGGTCGGCCCCGAGGAAGCAGTCCAGCAGGACCTCGTCGGCGGCGAGCGCGGCCTGGACCGCCGCCAGCGTGGTCGGCTCCCGCGGCTGCGCCGGGGTCGCCTGCGGCCCGACCATCCGCTCGAACAGGGTGCGCGCCTTGAACTCCTGCAGCAGGGCGTACGCGCGCCGCAGCCTCCGGTCCGCGTCGCCGGACGGCGTGCCGTTCAGGAGCAGGTCCGCCAGCTCCAGGTGGATGCGGCGCCCCTCCTCCCCGCGGCGTTCGCGCCAGACCGGATCCCGCGGCACCCCGCGTTGCTCGCGCCACACGGCGGCCGCGCGCTCCAGGCAGGCGAGGGCGCTGTCCGGACGGGCGAGGGCCCGCCAGGCCCGCCCCGCTTCGAGGGGCGCCACCAGCCGCCCGGTCGGGACGTCCGCGGCGATCCCCTCGCGCTCGAGTTCCGCCATCCGGACGAGCGCCTCGTCCGGACGGCCGGTGTCGTTGAGCAGCCGGCCGAGGCGGACGCCGTACTCGAAGCGCAGGAACGTGTCGCCGAGGGAACGGGCCTCCCCGGCGAACCCGAGCATCAGCGTCGCCGCCTCCTCCGCGCGGCCGAGCTGCGCGAGCGCGACCGCCCGACCCAGGACCGCCTCGAGGCGATCGCGGGCGGTGACCGGATCGGGGCGTGCGATCAGATCGGCCAGGAGACGCTCCGCCCGGGCCGGGCGCCGCTGCATCGTCAGGACGATGGCCTTCTCGGTCTGCGCGCTGTACTCGCGCCCGGTGAATCCGCGCTCCCGGCAGGTGGCGATGGCGTCGTCGAGGAGTTCCAGGGCCCGGTCGTAGTCGCCCAGGGCGGTCAGGCAGATGGCGACGTTGCGGGCGACGGCGACCGCCTCCTGCAGCACGCCCCCGGCGGTGTGGAGGGCATAGGCGCGGCGGAAGTGCTCCGCGGCCCGCCCCGGATCGCCGACGCCGTATTCGAGGGCGCCCAGGTTGTTCTCCGCCAGCGCCTCGACGAACGTGTCGCCGATCCCGCGCGCGACGGTGAGGGTGCGGTCGTAGCACGCGCGGGCGGCGGTGAAGTCGTGTTCGCGGTCGAGCACGGTGCCGAGGCCGTTGAGCGCGAAGACCTCGCCGCGCACGTCGCCCGCGGCGCGGAACAGCGCCACCGCCTGCTCGTAGTGCCGCCGTTCGGTGGCGACGTCGCCGGTCCGGCCGGCCTGGAAGGCGAGCCCCGCCTCGGCCCAGCCCCAGTGGGTGGAGTCCCGCGCGGACCGGGCGAGCTCCCCCATGTCGCGGAACAGGGCCTCGGCCTCGGCATGCTTCAGGTTGTAGCCGAGGCACACGCCGTACCAGCGCATGCCCCGCAGCTGCCAGCTCGTGTCGGCCGCAGCGCGGGCGAGGTCGATTCCCTCGGCGAGAGGGGGCTCCCCGCGCCGGCTGTCGCCCAGCGTCGCGAACATCTGGCCCTGCAGGATCAGGAGGCGTCCGAGCTGGAGGGTGTCCGCGGCCGCCCGCAGCCGCGGCAACGTCGCCGCCACGCAGGCGTGGGCCCCGTCGCGATCGCCGGCGCCCCACAGCGCGCGCACCGAGTCGATGACCGCCGCGGCCGGCGGCGCGGGCGGCTCCGCGCGAACCTCCCCGGGGCGCAGGGACAGCAGGAACCCGAGCAGAACGGCGCCGACGAGACCGGAACGGCCCGCGACCGGCGGGCGCCGCCCCTTCACCGACGGGGAACGCGGTCTGTCCATCTTGGCGTCGCTCCCGAGGGTCGCGGTGGTCCGACTTCGCCGGGCGCCGCGGCGCCCGTGGTTTCATCATACCACGTCGCGCCGGTCGGCTCGCCCCGGGATCCCGGTGTCCCGCCGCCGCCCGCGCCATGTGCCCCGGCCGTCCCTGCCGGCGGACCGGCGCCCCCGTCAGTATTCGGCGGTCAGCTGGGACCCTTCCTGCCGGACGGACAACTGGAAGTACGTCGAATCGGAGAACCGCAGGCCCAGATGGGTCGTCCCGGACGCCTGCAGGTCCGCCACGACACCGGTCACATCGAGCGAGAACGTGTCGCGGCCTCCCGGCGCCAACGCGAACAGGCCGGCCCGCGTGCCGGCTCCGTAGTCGCCGGCGTCCGGCACCCCGTTGGCCGCATAGACCGACACCTCGAACGCGGCGAACGGGTCCGCCGAGCTGTAGATGAAGTCGGACACGGCGAACTCCGCAGTGACCCGGGCGGCGGTGCCGAAATCGATTGGGAATTCCAGCATCGCGTCGTCCTGGCCGTCGTCGAAGATGCCGGAGCTCCCGAGCGGATCGAGCTGGGTGCCGTTGCGCACCGAGAACCGGGCGACCGGCTCCCGCACGGCGGGTTGCCGCGGGGCCACGGGGTCGTCGTCATCGCCGCAGCCGACCGCCCCGAGCAGGAGCAGGAGCGGCACGAGCAGCACGGCGGCCCGGACGAGCCGGTCCGGGCGGGGCGGATGGGTCGAAGCAGCAGACATGGAACCAGACCTCCTGGCAGGGGACGGGCCGACAATCACCTGCACATGCGCAATCCCGGCCCCGCTGCGCAAGGTCCCGCCGCCGCCGCCGCGCCGGACGGGATCGGCGGAAATTCCCGGGCTCCCGCCTACTCCAACCGGATCGTCCTCTCGAACGTGCCCCCCGCCTCGACGGTCATCTCGAAGGTGTCGGCATGGCCCTTGTGCGCGCCGAGTGTCGAGTACTTGACCGAGTACGTGCCGGGCGTCAGCACGAACTTGCGGGGATTCGACCCCTCGCTCGTATAGGTGCGCGCGCCGGCGACCCCACGGCCTGTCGCCTGGTCGGTGATGTTCACGACGGCGTCGACCAGTTCGTCGCCCTTGCGCACGCCGATCAGGGCGATGCCCGTCGCGAACCGGTGCACCACGTCCCGCGTCTCCGCGGCGGCGACCTCGATGCCGGCCACCTCGAAGGTGGTCGTCGTGCCCTCGACGGCCAGGGCCTGCACCTCGGCGCGGTAGAGCCCGGGCGGCACCTGCATCTCCTTGGCGCGGCCGTAGGTGCGGCCCTTGGCGACGGGCTTGCCGTCGGCGATGAGGGTCACCAGGGCGTCCCAGCCTTCGTCGTTGTTCATGACGGTGAAGCTGACGGTGCCCGCGTCGAAGCGCACCACGTGCTCGCTCAGCTCGTCGTCGCGCACCGTCACGCCCCGCAGCCAGATGGGCTGCAGGTCGGTGTCCTCCAGCGCGCTCACCTTCAGATCCCAGGTGCCGGCCGGCAGCGCGAACAGGGCGCCCTTGTGGTAGCTGCGCGCCGCCCGGACGGCCTTGCCCCCTCCCGGCGGGAAGGCCTCGATGTAGGCGTCGAGCGGGGCGCCGTTCTTGGTCGCCGTGAGGCTCACGTTGGCCGGCAGATCGACGGTCTGCGCCGTGGCTTCGTGCAGCCCCGCGGCCAGCTCGTCGGCGCTGGCGGCGTCGAAGTAGCGGCCGCCGCCGGCCTCGGCCGCGCACTCGAGGGCCGCAGTCTCGCCCGGCTGCAGGCCGAAACCGACGATGTGCAGCACGAACTCGATGCCCTTTTCGCGCGCGTCGCGCACCACGCCGCACAGGTCGCCGTCGCACGACTCGATCCCGTCGGTGAGCAGGATGATCGTGGCCCTGCGGCCGTCCTGCGCCAGCCGGTCGATCACCTGCGTGGCCGACCAGGCCAGCGGCGTCTTGCCCAGGGGCCGGATCGCGGCGAGCGCCGGACCGACGGCGGCCGGCGCCGCGTCCTCCAGCAGCGTCTCCACGTCGCGGCAATCGCCCTCGCTGCGGTGGCCGTAGGCGACGAGGCCCACCGTCTGCCCCGCCGGCAGTTCGCCGACCGTGGCGGACATGACCTCGCGGGCGATCTCCACCTTCGCCCGGTCGTCGATGCGGCCCCACATGGAACCGCTGGAGTCGTAGATGAAGACGATCGGGGAGGGCGCCGCGGGCTCGGCGCCGGGCGCCGAAGAGGCGAGCAGGGTCAACAGGACGAGGGGGGCAAGGAGACGGGTCATGGCACGGCCTCGCGATTCCATGGGGCAGCGCCGGCCGGGATCGGACCCGGCCGGCGCGCCGTGAACAGCGGGGAGGTGACAGGGATGCCTCCGGAACGATGATGTCCGCACACCCTACCACATCCGGCGCCGTTCCGCTGCCCCCCGCTCCGCAGCCCGGTCCCGCAGGCCGGACCGTCGCCGCCGGCCGGCTACCGGTAGGTCGCCTTGAGGCTCCCCCAGCCCAGGCCGTCGACGCGGACGGCACCGCACGAGTAGGCTGGCCGTACCCCATGCACCGCGATCGCGCAGGTCCGGTCGACCACCAGGAGGAACTCCCCGTCGGTCGCCACCGGCGGCAGGACCGAGTCGAAGACCAGGGTCGTCACGCCGCCGTCCGGCATCGTGCACGAGGTCCCGTCCCCGGCGACGAATGTGAGATAGGGATAGTCGGGACTCGGGGAGTCCGGACCGCATTCCAGGGCCCCCGCATAGGGAACCTCGCAGCCTCCGCCCGCGCCGATTGCCGCGCCCGCGTCGTCCGGGAAGCGGTACTGGCCCGCCAGTTCGGTGCAATCGCAATCCGTTCCGGGCACCACGGCATAGAGCTGCCAGGTGCTCGTCGTGTGATCGCGATAGGACCAGGCAATGGTCATCGTGTAGCGCCACATCCCCTCGTCCGGCGCGGGCAACAGGTCGGCAGTGATCCCGACGTCGGCGACGCAGACCGCCAGGGCGAGCGGAGCCGGCAGCAGGAAGAGGATGCAGATCGGGATGGCACGAAGGAATCGGCAAGGCATGATGGTCCCCCTTGGTCGACGAGCGACGCTTTGGTCGGGAATGCGATCAGGGGGTGGGCGCCAGACTACCACCACCGCCATCCGGATGCAACCGGACGGCCAGAAAGTCGCGATTCCTACCTGAGCGACGAGAACGCCGCGAGCGCCTTCTCCCGCGACGCCTTCAGGTCCACGACCGGTGCCGGATAGTCCGCGCCGATCGCGATCCCGGCGTCCTTCAGCACCCCTGTCGGCGCCGCCCACGGCTCGTGCACCCAGCGATCGGGCAGGGCGGCCAACTCCGGTACCCACCGCCGCACGTACGCGCCTGCGGGGTCGAAGCGCCTGCCCTGCGTCACCGGATTGAAGATCCGGAAATAGGGCGCCGCGTCGGCCCCGCTGCCGGCCACCCACTGCCACGAGGCGCTGTTGTTGGCCAGGTCGGCGTCGACCAGCGTGTCCCAGAACCACTCCGCGCCCACGTGCCAGTGCACGAGCAGGTTCTTCACCAGGTACGAGGCGGCGATCATGCGCACGCGGTTGTGCATGAAGCCCGTCCGCCACAGCTCGCGCATGCCGGCGTCGACGAAGGGGATGCCCGTCCGGCCCCGTTGCCAGGCCTCGATGTGGGGCGACTCCCACGCCCACGGGAAGCGGTCGAACTTGTCCTGGAAGTTGCCGCGCGGCAGCGTCGGGAAGTGGTAGAGCAGGTGGTGCGAGAACTCGCGCCAGCCCAGTTCGCGGCGGAAGGCCTCGGCGTGGGCGCCGCCGCCCGCGGCATGCCACACCTGGTGGGGCGAGATGGTCCCGCAGTGCAGGTGCGGCGACAGGCGCGACACGTGCTCCTGCGCCGGGAAGTCGCGGCCCTCCCCGTAGCCCGCGAGGCCGCCCGCGACGAACGTGTCGAGCCGCTCCCGGGCGCCGGTCTCGGAGATCGTCCAGTGGGGCGCCAGCATCTCCTGCCAGCCGAGGGGCGACTCGAGCTGCAGCGCGTCGAGGTCCAGCGCTCCCGGCACCTCCACGTGGGCGTGGACCAGGTCGCGGGGCGCGGGCAGCGGTTCGCGCGGCGGCGCGCCGGCCAGGCACCCGTTCCGGTAGTAGGGCGTGAACACCCGGTAGGCCGTGCCGTCGCCCTTGAGCACCTCCCACGGCTCCCACAGCAGCGACCCGTTCGAACTCTCGGCGCGCACGCCGGCGTCGTTCAGGGTCGCCTTGATCCGCTTGTCCCGGTCGATGCGCCAGGGCTCGTAGCAGCGGTTCCAGAACACGCCCACCGCCCCGGTCGCGGCCACCAGGCGGGGCACGATCTCGTCGGCCCGGCCCCGCAGCAGGACCAGCCTGCCGTCGAGCGAAGCGTCCAGGGCCTGCAGGGCCTGGTGCAGCCACCAGCGCGACGCTCCGCCGCGCCGCCACTCGCCGGCGTTCCCGTCGTCGAGGATGAAGACGGGGAGCACGCGCGCGGTGCCGTCGGCCGCCGCGCGCAGGGCGGGGTTGTCGGCCAGGCGCAGGTCCTGGCGGAACCACATGATGTGCAGGGGTCGGGACATGGGAGCTATTCCGCCTCGGCCAGCTTCGCTGTCAACTCCGTGAACCAGCCGGTGACGATCTGCAGACGTCGCGACTTGCGGTCCTTGGCCACGTCGATCATGAGCAGACGGCCGCCGGCATCGGGCACCGAGAAGGCCGAGTTGTAGTACGAGAAGTCGTAGGCCCGGCTGAACAGCTTCTCCGGCCGGCCCACGCTGATCTCCCCGTTCGGACGGGCCTCGGCCCCGACCTCCACCCGGTTGATCTGCCCGCCGTCGCGGAAGAGCAGCTCGCTCCCGCCCGCGTTCCAGACCGGATCGGAACCGCCCTCGATGGAGACCTGCACGCGGGAACCGCCGTCGGGGAAACCCACCACGTACACCTCATTGCGGCCGCTCTCGTTGCTCACGTAGGCCAGCCAGCGCCCGTCCGGCGAGACCTGCCCCTTGACCTCGCTGAAGGGCGTGGCCACGAGGGGCCGCGCCTCGCCCTCGCCGTCGAGGGGCAGCAGCCAGATGTCGCTGCCGGTCTCGGGATAGGCGCGCGTGTGCACGAGCCAGCGTCCGTCCGGCGAAACGCTCGAGGGCAGGGTGTCGATGGGTTCCTGCAGCAGCGGCTTCGGTGCGGCGGAACCGTCGGCCGGACGCGACCAGATCGCGAACTGCGGCTGCTCGTGGTTGTAGATGATCGTCCGGCCGTCCGGGGTCCACACCGGGTTGAAGTCGGCCGTCTCGGTGAAGGTGAACCGCGTCGAGGTGCCCCGCTCCAGGTCGCACAGCCAGATGTCCCGGTTCGTGCCGTCGTGGATCGTCACCGCGACCCGGCGCCCGGACGCATCGACGCGCGGACCCTCGTAGAGGCGTTCGGGCAGGTCGATGGGCACCGCCGTGCCGTCGCGCTCGATCCACGCGATCCGGCTCGGCACGTTGATCTCCGAGGCGGGCGCGTAGACGAGCGTCCCCTCGTCGGAGAAGTCGAGGAAGGAATACCCGTCCGACGAGTTCAGGTAGATGTCGTCGAGGACGGGCACGGGCTGGCCCGTGGTCGCGACAGCGTCGGGATCGAAGGGCACCGCCATCAGCTGGTTCTCCCGGACGAAGACGAGATGTCCGGTCGGCACCCAGCGGGCGTAGGTGGCGTCGCGCAGGATCTCGTGCGTCTCGCCGCTGGCCAGGTTCAGGGCCATGAGGCGCGGCTTGGGCGAGGCCCACGCGGTGTAGGTGACCCACTTGCCGCCCGGCAGCACGTCGGGCCACCAGTGGCCCAGCTCGCCGGCGGCGGCGTCCGGCGTGGTCAGCTGGCGCGGCTCGGTCGCGTCGGGGCCGATCACGGCGAGACCGCCGGCGTAGCTCGAGGTGAAGACGATGCTGCCGTCGCTCAGCCACACGCCGCCGCCCCAATCGGACTTGCAGATGTCGACCGGCTGGCCGCCGTCGATCTTGGTCTTGCGCATGACGCCGTCCTGCATGAAGGCGAGCCAGCGGCCGTCGGGCGAGAAGGACGGGGTCTCGGCGTCGTCGGTGCCCGGCAGGCGACGGAACCCGGTCGCGGCCAGGTCGCGCACGTACAGGGCGCCCGAGGCGACCGACACCGTGGCCACGGCGAACCGCGCGCCGTCGGGCGAGACGCTGATCGAGTGGCGTCCGGACGAGAGCCAGGCGCCCTCGGGCAGGGTGATCTCGGCATGCAGCGGGCGCTCCGGCGCCGGCGCCGGCCGCCTCAGGGCCAGCCAGGCGCTCGTGCCGGCGACCAGGGCGCAGATCACCGCCACCGTCCAGGCCCACCGGGCGCCGCCCCCGCGCCGGGCGGCCGGCAGCGCCCCCGTCTCGAGCGCCTCGTGCGCCGAGGTCCCCTCGCTCAGGATCTCCTCGAGCACGATGCGCGCGTCGGCCATGTGGTGCAGGCGCCGCTTGCGGTCCTTCTGCAGGCAACGGCGCAGCAGGCGCCGGACGCTCGGCGGCAGGTCGGTGGGCAGGGCCTCCCAGTCGGGCTCCGAGCGCAGCACGTGGGCCAGGGTGTCGCTGACGGTCTCGCCGTGGAAGAGCCGCCGCCCGCTGAGCAGCTCGTAGACGATGACCCCGAAGGCCCACACGTCGGTGCGCCCGTCGACCTCGTGGCCCCGGGCCTGTTCCGGCGACATGTAGGCCGCCGTGCCGAGGATCATCCCGTCGGCCGTCATGGCCGCCGTCAGCGTGGGCGAGGCGCCGGGATCGCCCCCCGCGACCTCCTCCCCGGCATAGGCCCGCGCCAGGCCGAAGTCGAGGATCTTCACTTCGCCGTCGGGAGCGAGCTTCACGTTGGCCGGCTTCAGGTCGCGATGGACGATGCCCTTGTCGTGGGCGGCCTCGAGCCCGGCGGCCATCTGCACGCCGATGCGCAGCACCTCTTCGAGGGGCTGGGCGCCCCGGTCGGCCACGGCGGCCAGGGTCTCCCCCGCGGCGAGCTCCATGGCCAGGAAGATGCGCCCGGCGTCCTCCTCGAGGCCGTGGATGCCGGCGATGTTCTGGTGGCTGAGCGCGGCGAGAAGCTTCGCCTCGCGCCGGAAGCGGGCAAGACGCTCGGCGTCGGCGGCGAAGTCGGTGGGCAGGAGCTTGAGGGCGACGTCGCGGTCGAGGCGGGTGTCGCGGGCGAGGAAGACCTCGCCCATGCCGCCGGCCCCGATGGGCCGGACGATCTCGTAGTGGGCGAGGCGGTCTCCGGCGTTCATGCGGCCTCCCGCTCGGGACACCTGGCCGCCGGCAGGCGGCCGGGAACTAGTTCAGCGCGTCGACCACCAGCATCGCCGACACGAGCAGGGCGAAGGTGTTGATCTCCATGAAGCGGATGCGGCAGCTCCTGTGGAAGGGCTGCAGCGCCGCGGCGCCCTGGCTCGCGAGGCCGATCACGTCGACCCGCAGCAGCGCCAGCGAGCGCACGACCACCAGCAGCCCCGCGGCGGCCACGACATAGGCCAGGCTCACCTCGTCGAAGAGGTGCACGAGCGGCAGCAGCAGGGCCGACACCGCCAGGGCCGCGATCCAGATGAAGGTCAGCTTCACGATCTGGCGCCGGTCGAAGCGGTCGAAGAGCGAGGGCAGGCCGCCGTCGGCGTAGTCCCGGTGGTAGAAGAGCAGCAGCAGCCAGAAGTGCGGGATCTGCCAGATGAAGAAGAAGAACGCCACCAGGTGGATCGACGGGTCGCTCAGGTAGCCGCCCGCCGCCGACCAGCCCACCACCGGGGGCAGCGCCCCGATCAGCGCGCCGGGCAGGGCCGCGAAGGGCGTGACCCGCTTCAGCGGCGTGTAGACCAGGTTGTACACCACGGCGGCGCCCAGCCCCAGCAGCATGGGCGCGAGACCGAAGAAGCCGAGCACGACCGAGCCGGCCGCCAGCAGCCCGAGGGCGAACAGGGTCGCCGCGCGGCGCGAGATGCGCCCCGCCGGGATGGGCCGCCTAGCCGTGCGCTCCATCAGGACGTCGATGTGGGCGTCCTGCACCTGGTTCAGGGCCGCGGCGCCGCAGGCCTGCAGCAGGATGCCCGCCATCACGGGCAGGATCGGCAGGTCGACCTGGCCCCGCGCCATGACGTAGCCCACCCCCGTGGTGATGGTCGACGCCAGGGTGATGCGCAGCTTCAGCAGTCCGAGCCAGTCCTTCACGCTACTTCAGCTCCTTGATCACCTCGATGATCGCCTGGCGCTCCTCCTCGGTCGTGAGCGCGCCCTGCGCGGGCATCAGGTTCTCCTTGTAGCCCTTCACGATGTCGGCGTTGGGCTCGAGCATCGACTTCAGGATGTACGCGTCGTCGACCAGGACCTCGCGCTCGACGCCGTCGGTGAGGACCGTCGCGTTGTGGCCGTAGATGCCCTTGAACGACGGGCCGATCAGCGGCGAACCGTCGAGGCTGTGGCACGCGGTGCAGCCCTTGACGGCGAGCAGCTGCGAGCCGGCTGGCGGACCGGCCTCGATGCCCATCCACTCGTCCCACTCGGCGGCCGGGATGGCCTTCACCAGGCTAAGCATGGCGCTGTGCCGCTCGCCGCAGTACTCGGCGCAGAAGATGTTGTACTCGCCGTCGCGCGTCGCCTGGAACCAGGCCTTGTTGTGGCGGCCGGGCACGCAGTCCTCCTTGAGGCGGAAGGCGGGCACGAAGAAGCTGTGGATCACGTCGACGGACTCGAGGTTCAGCTTGATGTTGCGTCCGGTCGGCACGATCAGCTCGGTGGTCTGCCGGCCGTCCTCGTACTCGAACACCCACGACCACATCTGGCCGCGCACGGTGACGGGAATGGCGTCGTCCGGGATGTCCCGCATGACCTTGAAGCCCGCCCAGCCGTAGTAGAACATGACCAGCACCAGGATGGTCGGCAGCACGGTCCACAGCGTCTCGAGGGTCACGTTGCCCTCGATCTGCGCCGGGTTGGGGTTCTTGCTGCGCCGGTACTTCACGACGAAGGTGATCATCGCCACGGTCACGCCGATCAGCATCAGGACGCTCGCGCCCAGGATGAAGATGAAGGCGTTGTCTACGAGACCGGAATAACTGGAAGCTCCGTTCATGTCCGTCCCTTAGCGGAAGAGGTAGTCGAAGAAGGTCAGTCCCAGGAAGATGGCGAAGATGCCGATCGCCGTCAGGAACATGATCACGAAAACTTTCTTCTCGTACTTCAGGTGCATGAAGTACATCAGGATCAGGGCCGCCTTGATCGGCGTGACGATCATCGCCACCAGGATTCCCACGTGCCCCGGGTAGTAGACCGAGGCCCCGACGGTGATCGCCGTCAGGACCAGCAGGGCCACCCACACCCAGGCGAAGACGCTGACGGGAACGATGTGGTGGTCGTGCGCGTGGGCCGCGGCCGGATTCGCGTTGCTCATCGTCGCTCTCCTAGGTCGTCAGGTAGAACAGGGGCAGCAGGAAGATCCAGATCAGGTCCACCAGGTGCCAGTACAGGCCCGCGTACTCGAGCATGGCGTAGTTCGTCGACCCCACCGCGCCGCTGCGGATCTTCGCCGCCACGACCAGCATCACGATCATGCCGACCACGACGTGGATCCCGTGCAGGCCGGTCATCATGAAGTACAGGTTGAAGAACAGCCCCTCCCCGTGCGGCAGCTCGTGGATGTGCTCCGTGCCCGGGAAGATGTGGTGGTGGTACTTGGCGCTCCACTCGAAGTACTTGATCACGAGGAACGTCGCGCTCAGCCCCAGCGTCGAGAACAGGAAGGCCAGGCTGCGCCCGACCTGGTTGCGCTGCAGCGCCGCGATCGACAGCACGATGGTGAAGCTGCTCGTGAGCAGGACGACGGTGTTCGTCACCCCCATGAACTTGTTCAGCTCGGCCGCCGCATGGTGGAAGTCGGCCTCGTGCATGCCCCGGTAGACGCTGTAGATCACGAAGAGCCCGCCGAAGAGCAGGATCTCCGTGAAGAGGAACAGCCACATGCCGGTCTTCGAGCCCTCGTCGTCGCGGTGGACCACGTGGGCGTGCGGCGCGGCGTTCACGTCATGGACATCGGTCGCGTGGGAACTCACGAACGCACCTCCTGGGTGGTCGACGGCTCGTTCCCGCGCTCGCGCAGGATCTCGGTGAAGTCGTAGGGGCCGGTGGTCACCGTCGGCGGCGTCGCGAAGTTGAACAGCGGCGGCGGCGAGGTCGTCTGCCACTCGAGGGTGGTGCCGCCCCAGGGGTTGTCCGGGGCCTTGGCGCCCGACCGGATCGCACGGACCAGGTTGAACAGCATCAGCAGCACGCCCGAGACGAGGATCCACGACCCGACGGTCGCCACGAAGTTCAGCGGCGCGTACTGGGGCAGGTAGTCGGCGTAGCGGCGGGGCATGCCCATGATGCCCAGGGCCAGCATCGAGCCGTACAGGGTGTTGAAGCCGACCAGGATGAAGCCGCCCGCGATGATGGCGACCTTCTCGTTGTACATGCGGCCCCAGATCTTCGGCCACCAGTAGTGCAGGCCGGCGAACATGCCGATCGCGGCGCCGCCGAACATGGTGTAGTGGAAGTGCCCGACGATGTACGCGGTGTCGTGCACGTGGATGTCGGTCGAGAGGGCGCCGTTGGCCAGGCCCGTCAGGCCGCCGATGGAGAAGAGGAAGATCCAGCCCAGGGCGTACAGCAGCGGCGCCCGCAGCTCGATGGAGCCCTTGTACAGGGTCGCGAGCCAGTTGAAGATCTTCACGCCCGTGGGGATGGCCACGAAGAACGTCAGCAGCGAGAACACCCAGCGGGCGGTGTTGCTCATGCCGGCGGTGAACATGTGGTGGCCCCACACCAGGTAGCCCACCACGGCGATGGCCATGGACGACATGGCGATGGCCTTGTAGCCGAAGATCGTGCGGCGCGAGAAGGTGGGCAGGATCTCCGAGATGATGCCCATGGCCGGCAGCACCATCACGTACACGACCGGGTGCGAGTAGATCCAGAACAGGTGCTGGTACAGCACCGGGTCGCCGCCCAGGGCCGGGTTGAAGAACCCGAGGCCGAGCCAGCGCTCCATGATCACCAGCACCAGCGTGATGCCGACCACGGGCGTGGCGATGATCTGGATCCAGCTCGTGGCGTACAGGCCCCAGCAGAACAGCGGCATCTGGAACATACCCATGCCCGGGGCGCGCAGGCGGTGGATCGTGGTGATGAAGTTCATGCCGGTCATGATCGAGCTGAAGCCCAGCACGAAGGCCGCGCCCACGGCGAGCGAGACGTTGGTCTGGGTGTTCAGGGCGTAGGGCGCGTAGAACGTCCAGCCGCCGTCCGGCACGCCGCCGCCCACGAAGAGCGAGAGCACCGCCATCACGGCGCCGATCATGTACACGTACCAGCTCATCAGGTTCAGCCGCGGCATGGCCACGTCGTCCGCCCCCAGCTGCAGGGGCAGGATGAAGTTGCCCAGGATCGCGGGGATGCCGGGCACGATGAACAGGAAGATCATGATCACGCCGTGCAGGGTGAAGACCGAGTTGTAGGTCTTCGCGCTGACGAACTGCGAGCCCGGCTGCATCAGCTCCAGCCGGATCAGCACGCCCAGCGACATGCCGACCAGGAAGAAGGTGAACATGGCCGCCGCGTACATCAGGCCGATCTTCTTGTGGTCGACCGTGGTCAACCAGCTCAGGAGACCGCCGTTGGCGGGGGTCTTCAGGTAGCTGCCGGAATGGCCATAGGCGGCCGCACCGGAAGCGGCAACGGAACTGTCGGCCATCAGATCAAGCCTCCTTCCCGCGTCCGCGGACACGGGTCAAGTAGAACAGGAACGCGATGAAGAAAACGATGGAGGTCAGCATCACGACGCCGACCACCCGGGCCAGGTTGAAGACGTAGGTCCGACCCTCGGGGTCGTAGCTGAAACAGAACTGCAGCAGGCGCGCCGTCGTGGGCCGCACCTTGCCCTGGGCCGCCTCGTAGACGCCCATCTCGAAGTCGAAGGGCAGGAACTGCAGGCCGTACAGGTAGCGCACGATCTTCCGCTCGGGCGACAGGATCGCGATGCCGCCGGGATGCGTGTATTCCTTGCCCGCGCGCTTGTAGCGGAAGCCCAGGGCCCCGGTGAGCGCGTCGATGTCGGCCTGGTCGGCGGTGTAGAAGCGCCACGTCTCCGGCGGCAGCTCGCGCCCGACCAGCTTCAGGTAGTTGGCCTTCTTCTCCTTGGCCATGGCCGAGGTGTCCTTCGGCTCGAAGCTCACGGAGATCAGCTGGAAGGGCTGCTTGTCCGGCTGGAGCCGGCTCTTGCCCAGGATGTCGGCCACCTCGTTCAGCAGCGGCGTGCAGATGCCCGGGCACTCGAAGTAGACCATGGTGACCAGCGTCGGCCGGTCGACGATGTCCGACAGCAGCACCGCCTGGCCGTCCTCGTCGATGAGCGTGATGTCCCCGGGCACGATCTCGCCCAGGTGCTCGTCGAACTCGACGGCCTCCTCGTTCAACTGGGCCAGCGCCGGGACCCCGCCCAGCACGAGAAGGCCCGCCAGGAGCACCCCGCTCCACCACTTCGTCATTCCCCACGCTCCCGTCTTCCCGCACGGCTTCGGACTCGTCATCGGACTCGTCATCGGAGTCGTCATCGGATTCGACTTCCCACTCGGCATCGGCCACCCCCGCCCCGGACGCACCGCGTCTCGCGGCCGCCTGCGGTCCGCACAACCGACCGCCCCCGCGGGCGAACCGGTCACGTCATTACAGGTGATGGAAACGTCGGACTGGGCCGCAGATGGGCGCCCACGCTTCAAGTGAGAATGAGAATCAAATCATCACAATCCATGGTAACATGGTGTGATATTGGTTCGCAATATTAAAAAAACGGTCTCTTTTGGCCAGAAAATCCTCGGCGGCGGCCCCGACCCGCTGCACCACATTCCCAACCGATTGTTGGACTTACGATTATCGACCGATCCGGTCAGGCTTTCACCTTCTCCACCCACGACATGCAGCTTCCCAACGGGTGGATCGGACCCTTGACCAGGGTGCAGGTGCCGCAGGGACCGCCGTCGGCCGGCGGCTGCCAGAAGTTGCACGACTGGCAGAGCTTCGCCGGATCGGCGGAGCGGATCTCGTACTTGAAGGTGGCGCGGGTCGTCTTCGCCTCTTCGGAGAGGGAGGCCGGGTCGTTGCACGGATCGGCGACGGCGCGGGCGGCGTCGATGGTCGCCTTGGCGCGTCCCGGCGTGGTGTCGGCCGCCTGGTCCTCGCCGCCGCAGCCCCCGAGGGGAACGAGGCCGGCCAGCACGGCCCAGCCCGCGGCCAGGGCGGTGCCGGAGCGGATCAGGAAACGACGGCGATGCGGGGCGAACGACGACATGGGACATCCTCCTCTGCGGACGGTCACGAAAGACGCTGCCTCCAACCTCACCCCGATCGCCCCGGTCGGCAACCCCCGCCGCGCGATTCCGTATGTGCCGCGGGAGCGCTCCTGCGTTAGAGTGGGAGCATTCCGCCGTTCTCCCCACACCGGACCGAGGAGTTCAAGATGTCCCAGTTCCGCACGTTCCGGTCGCCGGCGCTGCCGCTGACCCTGCTCGTCCTGCTGCTGGCCCTGCCGGCGGCCGCCCAGGACGAAGGCACCAGGCTCGGCTACCAGATGCCCCCCCAGGTGCTGGCCGACATCATCGACGCCCCGCCGACCCCCGGCGTCTCCATCAGTCCCGACAACCGCTGGCTGCTGCACCTCGAGCGCCCCGGCTACCCGTCCATCGCCGAGGTGGCCCAGCCCGAGCTGCGTCTCGCCGGCCTGCGCATCAACCCGCGCAGCAACGGCCCGAGCCGCGGCTGGAACCTGAACGGGCTCCTGCTGCAGAACCTTTCGTCGGGCGACGAGGTGCGTGTCACCGGCCTGCCGGCCGACCCGCAGATCACCAGCGTGACCTGGTCGCCGGACTCCGAACGCATCGCCTTCGTGGTGAACATCGACGACGCCCTGACCCTCTGGACGGCCAAGGCGAAGGACGGCAAGGCCCAGCGGCTCACCCCCGCGGGCATGGCCCTGAACGCCGTCTACGGCCGCCCCTACAGCTGGCTGTCCGACAACAAGGCCCTCGTCGCGCGGGTGATCCCCGCCGGACGCGGCGCCGCCCCGGCCGAGCCCGTGGTCCCGTCGGGCCCGGTGATCCAGGAGAACCTGGGCAAGAAGGCCCCGGCCCGCACCCTGCAGGACCTGCTGCAGAACCCCTACGACGAGAGCCTGTACGACCACTACGCCACCAGCGAGCTGGTCGTCGTCGACCTGAAGGGCAAGACGCGCAGGATCGGCGACGCCGCCATCTACCGGCGGGTGAACCCCTCGCCGGACGCGAAGTACGTCCTGGTCGAGATGGTCAGACGCCCCTACTCCTACTCCCTGCGCGAGGGCAGCTTCCCCAAGGCGGTCCAGGTCTGGGACCGCGACGGCAAGCTGGTCTACGAGGTGGCCGACCTGCCGCTGCAGGACCAGGTGCCCATCAGCTTCGGCTCCGTGGAGACGGGCCGCCGCTCGATCGACTGGCGCGCCGACGCCGCGGCCGAGCTGGTCTGGGTCGAGGCCCTCGACGGCGGCGACGGCGGCGTCGAGGCCGCCGAGCGCGACCGCGTGTTCACCCTCGCGGCCCCGTTCAGCGGCGAGCCCGCGGTGCTGGCCACCCTGGCCCAGCGCTACGGCGGCGTCACCTGGGGCCACGGCGAATTGGCCTTCGTCAGCTCGTGGTGGTGGACGACGCGCAACGTGAAGGTGTGGCGCGTGCAGCCCGACCACCGCGACGTCGCCCCCGTGCTCGTGCAGGACCGCAGCTGGCAGGACCGCTACGCCGATCCCGGCGAACCCGTGCTGCACGCCAACGCCTGGGGCGAGTGGGTGATCCTCACCGCCGACGGCGGCAACACCATCTTCCTCGACGGCCCGGGCGCCAGCCCCGAGGGCGACCGCCCCTTCCTCGATGCGCTGGACCTGCGCACCATGGAGACCACGCGCCTGTTCCATTCCGAGGCGCCCTACTACGAGGATCCCGTCGAGGTCATCGACGTGGACAGGCGCCTGGTGCTGACCCGGCGCGAGTCGCAGACCGAGCCCCCCAACTACTTCCTGCGCGACCTGAAATCGGGCGACGCGACGCAGAAGACCCGCTTCCCCAACCCGACGCCGCAGCTCGACGGCATCAGCAAGGAGCTGATCACCTACGAGCGCAGCGACGGCGTGAAGCTGACCGGCACCCTCTACCTGCCGGCGGGCTACGACAAGGAGCGGGACGGGCCCCTGCCCTGCGTCATGTGGGCCTACCCCACCGAGTTCAAGAGCAAGCAGGACGCCGGCCAGGTCACCGATTCGCCCTACCGCTTCACGCGGGTGGGCTGGTGGTCGCCGATGGTCTTCCTGACCCGCGGCTACGCGGTCTTCGACGACCCGACCATGCCCATCGTGGGCGAGGGCGACGAGGAGCCCAACGACACCTTCGTGCAGCAGCTCGTGGCCAGCGCCCAGGCCGCCGTCGACGTCGTCGTCGACCGCGGCGTGGTCGACCGCGACCGCATCGCCATCGGCGGCCACAGCTACGGCGCCTTCATGACGGCGAACCTGCTGGCCCACTCCGACCTCTTCCGCTGCGGCCTGCCCCGCAGCGGCGCCTACAACCGCACGCTCACGCCCTTCGGCTTCCAGAGCGAGGAGCGCACGGTGTGGGAGGCTCCGGAGATCTACACGACCATGAGCCCGTTCATGCACGCCGACAAGATCAACGAGCCGATCCTGCTCGTGCACGGCGACGCGGACAACAACTCGGGCACCTACCCCATGCAGAGCGAGCGCATGTACGGCGCCCTGAAGGGCCTGGGCGGCACGGCCCGGCTGGTGATGCTGCCTCACGAGTCGCACGGCTACCGCGCCCGCGAGTCGCTCATGCACCTGCTGTGGGAGACCGACGTGTGGCTCGAGCGCTACTGCAAGAACGCCGAGCCGCGGTCGCTGGCCGGAAGCGAGATGGGTGGCTCCTAGGCCGCCCGCCGGACCGGCAGGATAAAGGCGCCGCCCGCAGGGGCGGCGCCTTTCCCTTGCGCAGCACGGCGGCCGGGCTCAGCGCGCCGCGAGCCGCGCCGCCAGTTCCCGGGCCTGCAGCACGGGCTGGAATCCGGGCGTCGCCTGCGACCAGGCCGCGAGCGCCGCATCCAGGTGGTCGCGGGCCTGGTCCATGTCGCGGCGGGCCTCGGCCAGCAGCGCCGCCTCGAGCCGGATCTGCGGGTAGGCCGGCTCCACCTTCAGCGCCTCGTCCAGCACCACGGCGGCCTCCTTGAGCTGGCCGTCCCGGCGCAGGGCCCGCGCGCAGTCGGCCCGCAGGAAGGGCTGCACCTTGATGGCCTCGTCGAGGGCCTCGCGGTAGGCCGTCACCGCGCCGGGGATGTCCCCTTCCGCCTCGGCGATCATGGCCTCGACCATGGTGACGCTCGAGCGGAAGGTCTCGAAGCCGAACTGGTCGATGATCACCACGGCCTCGGCCAGGGCCGCCCGCGCCTCGGCGGGGCGCCCGGCCTCGACCAGCACCCACGCCTGCCCCACGCCGGCCAGCCCGGTGAACGGCGCCGGGATCGCCTCTCGCGCCGCGGCCATCCGCGCGAGCGCCGCGTCGGGCCGCCCGGCGCTGCTCAGCGACGGCAGCATCATCGTGTAGACGAGGTTCGCCTGCAGCGGGTTCTGCAGTTCGAGAATCGCGGCGTGGGACACGTCCAGGTACTCCTCGACCATGTCGCCGCGCCCGAGGAGCATGCCCAGGTTCACGAGACGGTTCGCGGCCCGCGCCGTCTCGCGCGCCCCGCCCGCCGTCGTCAGCTTCTCCTTCAGGACCTGCTCCGACGGCTCCCACGCCCCCATCTTGATGTCCAGGTCGATGACGCTCATGGCCAGCGTGCCGTTCTCCGGCTCGAGCAGCAGGGCCTCCGAGAGGGCGTCGCGCGCGTCGTCGAGGCGCCCGACGTCGCTGTAGAAGTCGGACAGGTTCTCGTAGCCGTCGGCCCGGGTCGGGTTGAGCTCGATGTACCGCTTCAGGTAGCCCTCGGCCTTGTCCAGATCGCCCAGCTGGGTGTGCAGGTCGGCCAGGTCCTCCAGCGAACTGACGCGGGCCGGATCGATGGCGAGGATCCGCTCGTGGGCGGCCACGGCCGCCGGCAGGTCCTGCCGGATGTAGGCGAAGGTAGCCATCTGCTCGTAGGCCCCGACGTCGTCGGGATAGATGCGCGCCCACATGTCGACCACCGCGGCGGCCTTCTCCGCGTCGTGCTTCTCGTTGAAGTAGTACTGGGCCTTGATCAGGAAGCCCAGCCGCTCGGGCAGTTTGTAGAGATTCGCCATGGCCGCGCCGATGGCCTGCGACGCCACCTCGGCCTGGCCCAGGCTCTGGGACACGCCGAACAGGAGGAACTGGGCCAGGGCGTAGCCCTCGTCGCGCTTCACGGCCTCCTGCAGCAGCGGCACCGCCTCGTCCCACTTGTTGGCGTGGGTCACGTTCAGCACGGCGCGGACGTGCAGCCGGACCGCCTCGGGGTCGGCGCTGGTCATCTCGACCACGGGCAGGTCGGGGTTCTGCTCGAGCTGGGCCGCGGGCACGCCGAGATCCTCGCGCACCTGGCGCGAGAGGCGGTCGGTCAGGGCCATCAGGTCGGGCGCCGTGAACGTCCGCTCCGCCACGATGCGCCCGGTCTCGCTGGCGTTCAGCCGCGTCCGCAGCTCCCAGCCCCCGGCGGCGGGGGCGAGTTCGCCCGTCAGGTAGTGGGGAATGTGGGCGTCCCGCGCGATCTTGCGCAGGCGCGCGCCGGACAGGCCCCGCCCGTCCTCGGAGTCCGCCGCCCGGAACGAGGCCGGGATCGACAGGGGCAGCACCGTGTCGACGAAGGGGTCCTGGCTGATGTCCATGGAGACCAGGTAGGCCAGCACCTCGCCGGACACGTCGGCCGAGTCGGCGCCCGCCGGCAGCGTCGGGTAGCAGATCAGGACCCGCTGGCGGAACGCGCTCGTCGGGACCACGCGCTCGACGACGGCGCCGTTCTCGTCCTCGACCTCGATGGTGCGGGTGACGGCGCCGAGCTCCCGCCCCTGGAACATGACGAAGAGCAGCACGGCGATGCCCACCACGTTGGCGGGCACCACGATCTTGGGCGCGCGGCCCCAGGCGTCGCGACCGGGCCGCCCGTGCACCCAGGCCAGGGTCGCCACGCTGGGCAGGGCCAGCAGCAGGCCTAGGCCGACGAGGTTGACCAGGTCCGGAGCCACCCGCATCCGGCCCTCGAGGAAGGCGAGGAACTGCAGGAGGCCCCATCCGCCCACCACGTAGCCGCTGATGATCTGGGGCACGCGCCGCTCGCGCAGCTCCTGGAAGAGGTTCATGTCCGGTCTCCGGCTGGGGGCAAAACGGAGCCCGCCCCGACGGGAAACGGGGGCGGCCCGGATCTCACAGGATCCAATCCGCCCCCAATCATCGGTCAATTCGCCGCGGGAGACAACCGCCCAGACGCGGTTCAGTCCGCGGCCGCGGTGATCACCTCCGGCAACTCCTCCCCCGCGGGCACGAAGCGCATGGAGATGGAGTTGACGCAGTGGCGCGTGTTCTTGGGCGTCAGCCCCTCGCCCAGGAAGACGTGGCCCAGGTGCCCGCTGCAGTTGGCGCAGGTGATCTCGGTGCGGCGGCCGTCGGCGTCGGGCACGCGCTTCACCGCGCCCGCGATCTCGTCGTCGAAGGCGGGCCAGCCGCAGCCCGAGTTGAACTTGTCCTGGGACGTGTACAGCGGGGCGTTGCAGCGGCGGCAGATGTAGGTGCCCTTCGCGAAGAGCTTGTCGTATTCGCCGGTCCAGGGCATCTCGGTGCCCTTCTGCAGGATGACCCGCTTCTCCTCGTAATTCAGCTTGTTGTATTCCACGGGCTTCTCCCCCGCCTGGCCGATCGCCGCCGCAGCGGCCGCGACCAGGATGATGATCAGGGCCAGGCCCCGTTTGTCGACTCTCATGACGTCCTCCCGTTGCTGGGTGCTTCTAGCGCCGAAGGAACCCCCGAACGCGGTTTCCCGCAAGGGGCGGCGCCGTTCTCGCGTCCGCCCCGACTACGAAACGACCCGGCCGCGTGTGACCGGCGGCCGGGTCGTGGTGCGTCGCGGGTCCGGTCAGGCGGCTCAGCGCCGGCGGCCGCCCCCGCCCCGGGGCGCCGAACGCTGCGGGGCCTGACGCTGGCGCTCGGCGCCGCGCTGCCGGTTGCCCCGGTCGCGGTCGAGCTGCTGGCGGTCCCGCTGCTGCGGGCGTTCCTGGGGCTTGACCTGTTCCCGGCTGCGGTCGGGCTGGCGGTCGGGCTGTCGGTCACCCTGGGGCCGGGTCGCGTCGCGGCTGCCGTCGCGGCTGCGGTCGCCCTCGGGTCGGGCCTCGTCCCGGCTCCGGTTCCGGCCGGCGTCCTTGTCGCGGCTGCGGTCGCGGTCGCCGTCGCGCTCGCGATCCCCGTCCCGCTCGCGCTCGCCCTTCTCGTCGCGCCACTCGCCGCCTTCCCGCTTCTCCCAGTTGCCGTCCCGGTCGCGGTACACGTCGCCGTTGCGGTCGGCGTAGACGTTGTTGGCCCGGTCGCTGCGGCCCGGCTGCACCCGCGCCGGGCGGCCCAGGTCGCCGGTGCGCTTCACGCCGTCGGTGCGCGCGCGGTAGGTGTTGGCGCGCGGGTCGTGCTGCGCGGCGCGGTAGCCCGCGCGGTAGCCGTCGGCGAAGCCGCGGTCATAGCCGTGCCGGTAGCCGTGGTTGTAGCCGTGCCAGTAGCCGTGACGATACCCGTACCGGTAGCCGCCCGGACCCCAGCAGCCGTAGTAGGGCCGGCCCCAGCCCACGCCGATGCTGAGCCAGCCGTAGCTCATGCCGAAGGTGAAGCCCCAGCCGGTCCAGGGGCTGTAGTGCACGCCGAAGCCGTAGGTCACGGGCCGCGGGTAGTACACGGCGCCCCACCACGGATGGTACACCCAGCCGGTCCCGTAGATCACGCACGGACCGGCCACGTAGGTGCCGTAGTAGCCCGGGGTGTAGCCCACGTACACCACTTCCGGCGTCGCGTCGTAGATCTGCACGTACTTCACGTTGTACACCGGGCAATCCGGGGGCAGGTCCTGCACCACCGCCGGCACCATGTCGGCCACCCGCCAGGGACCGTTGGGCCCGCTCGCCGTGAACCACACGGCGTTGTCCACGCACCAGTAGTCGCCCTCGATCAGCAGCACCGACTTGTCGGTGTTGCGGGCGTAGCTGATGCCCGCCCCGCACGACTCGAACACCGGGTCGCCGTCGTAGCGCACCTCGCAGGTGGCCGTCCGGCGGTCGATCTCCGCCGTCTGGGGGATCTGCGCATCGAGGATGGCGTCGCGGGCCTGGGGCGTGTCCGGCACCGAGGCCAGCACCCGGCCCATGTCCGAATCGGCGGGAATGGCGGCGAAGTCGGCGGGCAGATCGGCGAAGGGCACGTGCTCCCAGCGCCCGTCGGCCAGCTCGCCGTTGCGGAACCAGCGTCCGGCGATGAGCACGTAGTACTTCTGCCCCGCGATGTCCATGACGATGTCCGACTCGGAGTTGCGCAGGTAGAGCAGGTCGGTGCCCGCGATGGGGGCCAGATCGGCGGCGCCGTCGGTGACGATGAGCTCGGCGGGTCCCGTGCTCACGAGGATCTCGGGCGGCGCCTCGTCGGCGTCCCGGGCGACGCCGAGGTTCTCGGCGTCGGCGGCCGCGGCGGCGGCCTGGTCCTGCTCCTCCTGCTCGATGCGGGCCGCCACGTCGCCCAGCGCCGGCGGCAGCCCGGACACGACCTGCCACGGACCGGCCAGGTCGGCCGCCGTGAACCACATGCCCCCGCCCCGCAGGTACAGCCAGCGCGAAGCCGGATCCTCGACGATGAAGAACACCGTGTTCGCCACGTAGCGCAGGTCGGTGCCGGACAGCGTCGCGATGATCGGGTCGCCGTCCACTAGCACCAGCACCGCCGGATGGTCGCGCACCAGGATCCGCGGCGCGTCGTGGTTGAAGCCCTCCTCGGCCCCCGCGCCGGCGACCCCGTCGAGGGACGCGGCGAGGCGCTCGAGGGAGATCTCGAGGTCCCACTTCGGGATCTCGGCCTCGAGGTACCGGCTCAGCTCCGCGACCTTCGCGGCGTCGGTGTCCGGGAAGCGTGCGTTGCTCACGGTCACCCGCTCGAGCGTGGCCGTGCCGGCCTCCCGGTCGGTGGCCAGGTCGCACTGGAACCACATGGCGCCGAAGACCGGCGCCTTGGCCCCCTTGGCCGTCACGGCCACGGCCGCACGGGCCTCGAGCCGGTTGCCCGTGAACGATTCGACCTGGGGCTGGTAGAGCTGGATCCGCCCCCGCTCGCCCTCCATCACCTTGGGCCACTCGTTCTCCTGGGCCGAAGCCGCGGTCGCCGCCCCCAGGATCGCCATCGCCGCCAGGACCACCATGGTCCCCGCCCGGCTTCTGCCCGCCATCCGGAATCTCGTCATGTCGGAACCTCCCTGGCGCGGAGCCTAGTCGCGCCGCCTTCCGGCGTCAATCGGCGGGTCCGGAGGTTGTCGCGCGCCGGGCGATGCGGTACTTTTTCGCCGCGAACCGAAGCGCCACCGCCACCCCGGAGAATCCCTTGCGCGCCCTTGCCTCCCCGCGTGCCGGACGCCGCCTGCGTCCCCTCGTCACCGCCGTCACGGTGCTGGTCGTGGTGGGCGTCGCGGCCGTGGCCTGGATCACCATCCGCGAACTGCAGGTGCAGCGTACGGTCTTCGCCGACATCCTCGACCGCAAGCTGACCGCGACCAGCAACCAGTTCCGCTATTACCTGCAGCCCGTGAACGACGACCTCGCGGCCATGGACGGCTGGTACCGCGAAGGCCTGCTCGACGCGGCGCACCCCGACGCGGCGGCGACCCTGCTGGCGCCCCTCCTCGCGCCGACGCCCCAGATCAGCGCCGCCTACCTGTTGCCGCCGGAAGGCGCCATCGTGCGGCTCGCCCGAAGCGGCGGCACCTGGGGCCTGGCGCCCGCCGGCGAGGGCGAAGCCGACCCGCGCCACTCCGAGTGGTACGGACGCGCCCGCCAGGCGCGGCCGGGCGATCCGGTCGCCTGGTCCGACTACAGCGACCTGCCGGGGCTCGGCGTGCGGGGCCTGCTCATCGGGCGGGCCACCGATGACGGCACGGTGCTCGCGGTGGGCATCGCCAAGGCGGACCTCGACCGCTTCACCGCCACGGCGCCGATCACCGAGAACGGCATCCTCGTGCGCCGCTTCGCCGGCGGGCGCATCGCCTGGCTCGCCCCCGGTTCGGGCGGCGAACTCGACACCACCGACAGCAACGACCTGCTGGTCAGCGACCGCCCCGAGCACGAGGTCATCGGCACCGCCCTGCGCGAGTGGGGCCGGCGGGAACGCCCCTGGGAAGAGGCCTTCCGCTTCAAGGTCGACGGCACCACCTGGTGGGCCTCGTTCTACCGCAGCGTGCCCGGCACCGACCCCGGCGAGCTGGGCCTGATGGCGCCCGCCAGCGATCTCGGCCGCCGCCTGGAGACGGCCACCGGCCGGGTGACGATCCTTTTCGGCGCCATCCTCGCCCTGGCCATGACCGCCGTCGTGCTGCTCGCCTTCGACTACCGCAACAAGTACCGGCGCACCGCCCGCGGCCGCGTGGCCCCGCCCGACGACGCGGCGGCGGTGCGCGCCCTCATCGCCGGCGGCGAGTCCGTCGGGGTCGAGTTCAAGGCGACCATGCGCTGGAACCTGCACGCCGACAAGCCGGGCAAGGAGATGGAGCTGGCCTGGCTCAAGACCGTCGTGGCCTACCTGAACACCGACGGCGGCCACCTGCTGATCGGCGTCGCCGACGACGGCGGGGTGGTGGGCACGGCCCGCGACGCCTTCCCCAGCGACGACAAGTTCATCCTCCACTTCGACAACCTCGTGCAGCAGCACATCGGCCTCGAGTTCGCCGCCTGGATCCACGGCCGCTTCCACGCCCTCGGCGAGCAGCGGGTCTTCGTCGTCACCTGCGACCGCTGCACCGATCCGGTCTTCCTGCGCAAGGGACAGAAGGGACAGGAGAGCGAGGAGTTCTACATCCGCGTCGGGGCCAGCAGCCGCCAGCTGCCGAGCAGCCGCATCGTGCCCTACCTGGAGGAGCGCCGATGAACCGCAAACTCATCCTCTGGCGCGGCGCCCACCTCTTCGCCACGCGCCCCGGCCTCATGGAACGTCTCGAGGCGGCGCGGCGCCTGGTGCCCCTCGCCGGCGACCAGCTGCTGCACCCGGCCGTGCCCGCCGACTACGTGGTGCGCCGCGGCAAGCTGCGCGTGAGCCAGTTCCTGCCCGACGGCCGCGAGATCACGCGGGCCATCCTGCAGGCCGGTGCGGTGGTCCTGACCCGTGACGACGATCCGGAGGCGGCGGATCCGGCCGCCGACCGCTACCATATCGAGGACCTCGTCCTGGCCGCCCTCGGCGAGGTCGAGATGTGGGCGCTGCCCGCCGGAGCGCTCGCCGACGCGAACTGAACGGAACGGAAGAAGATGAGCACCAAGCCCCGCCTCGTCCTGTGCATCCTCGACGGTGTCGGTTACCGCACCGGTCCCGGCAGCGAGATCGGCAACGCCGTCAAGGGCGCCGCGCCGGCCTTCTACGAGTCGCTCTTCCGCGACTACCCCTTCACCACCCTCGACGCCAGCGGCCTGCACGTGGGACTGCCCGACGGCCAGATGGGCAACTCCGAGGTGGGCCACCTGACCATCGGGGCCGGACGCGTGATGGACCAGGAGCTCGTGCGCATCAGCAAGTCCCTCGCCACGGGCGAGTTCGCCCGCACCCCCGCCTGGACCGGCTTCATGGAGCGTGCCCGCGCCGGCAGCGGCCGCCTGCACCTGCTGGGCCTCGTCTCGCCGGGCGGCGTCCATTCCCACACCGACCACCTGAAGGGCATCGTCGCCGCGGCGAAGGACGCCGGCCTGGGCGAGATCTACGTGCATGCCTTCCTCGACGGCCGCGACACCGACCCCCGCGGCGGCGCCGGCTACGTGGCCGACCTCGTCGCCGCCCTCGACACCATCGGCGCCGGACGGATCGCCAGCGTCTGCGGCCGCTACTGGGCCATGGACCGCGACAAGCGCTGGGAGCGCGTCGGCCGCGCCTGGCGCCTGCTGGTCGACGGCGAGATCGACGCCAAGGGCGCCCGCGCCACCGACCCCGTCGCCGCCATCGAGGCCGGCTACGCCGCCGGCGTCACCGACGAGTTCATGGAGCCCACCCTCCTGACCGATGCCGCCGGCGCCCCCGTGGCCACCGTGCAGGATGGCGACAGCGTCTTCTTCTGGAATTTCCGCGCCGACCGCGCCCGCGAACTCACCTGGGCCTTCGTGCAGGAGGGCTTCGACGGCTTCACGCCGGCCCACCGCCCCCGCGTGAACTACCTCACCATGACGCCCTACGACGAGAAGCTGGCCGACCTGCCCGCCGTGTTCCGGCCCGAGATGCCGCGCAACGGCCTGGCCGAGGTCTTCGCCGCCCACGGCCTGCGCAACCTGCGCACCGCCGAGACCGAGAAGTACGCCCACGTGACGTACTTCCTGAACGGCGGCCGCGAGGAGCCGTATCCCGGCGAGGACCGCCAGCTCGTCCCCTCGCCGAAGGTCGCCACCTACGACCTGCAGCCCGAGATGAGCGCGCCCGAGGTGGCGGCGATCGTCGACCGCGCCTGCCGCGGCGACGACTACGACGTGGTCATCGTGAACTTCGCCAACGGCGACATGGTCGGCCACACCGGCGTGTACGACGCCGCGGTCGCGGCCTTCCGCACCCTCGACCGGCTCCTGTCCGAGATCATGCCGCCGAGCCTCGCGCAGGGCACCGTCTGGCTGGTCACCGCCGACCACGGCAACTGCGACGAGATGCTCGCCGAAGACGGCTCCGTCCTCACCCAGCACTCCCTGAACAAGGTGCCCTTCGTGGTCGCCGGACGGGAATTCGCGGGCCGGAAGGACGCCCTGAAGGACGGATCCTTCGGTTTGGCCGACATCGCGCCCACCGTCCTGGACCTGCTGCGGATCCCGCAACCCCATGAAATGACAGGACAAACGATCCTGCGTAGCCGTCCGGAATAGTGAGGATTTAACAAATTATTGACCGGGCCCGGTTTTCTTTCCGGGCCCGGTATGCTATTCTTGTGATCCCTTTCGGGCCGCCTCGGCTAAGGCGGTGCGGAGAGGGACGCGGCGCAGGGGGACTGACCATCCCGGCCCACATTCGCCCAAGCCGGCATGCCGGCCGGGATGGAGGTTGGGGGAGACCGAACGTGATCCGCCCACCGCACCGCACATGCGCTCTGATTCCCACTTGAGGTCCATTCGCTTGACACCTGACTTCTCGAGTAGGAAGCGCACGATGCCGGGTCCGAGCCCACGTCTGAACACAGGTCCGAACATGGGTTCGACCGGCATGGCTTTCCGGATGGCGCTTGCAGAAGTGCCGAAACAGATCACCCCTGCGCGAAGGAGGCCGAAAGGATGAAGAAGCATCTTTTTGGCATGGCACTGTGCATGTGCCTTGTTTTGATCAGCGGCGTGGCCACCGCCCAGGACATCGATGACATCCAGGTCTACGATGCCGGCGGCGCGCCTGCCAGCCCCTACCTCGGCCAGAGCGTCACCGTCACGGGTCAGATCACCGTGCTCAAGGGCACGTACAACAGCGGCACCTGGTACATCCAGGACGCCACCGGCGGCATCCAGTTCTTCGATTCCGCGGCGGGTCCGTTCGCCCTCGGCGACGTCGTCGAGGTCACCGGCACCGTCAGCACGTTCAGCGGTGAGCTGCAGATCGGCACCCCGAGCTCCGTGTTCCTGAGCGCGGGTACGCCCGTCGTCCCGGCGAGCTACGACATCTCGGCCCTCACCTTCGAGGAAGTCGGCAGCCTGATCGAGG
>JAGRNP010000015.1 GCA_020440705.1 bacterium
TCCCTCGTGCCCCAGGACGGCTCTTTCCTCGCCCTGGACCCGGCCGGCGACCGGCCCGACGCCGTGGTGGTGAGCACCGCCGTCGAGGACCGCGTGCCCGACGTGCGCGCCGCCCGCGAGGCCGGCGTGCCGATCCTGCACCGCTCGGAGCTGCTGGCCCGCCACGTGGCCTCCCACCGCACCATCGCCGTCAGCGGCACCAGCGGCAAGTCGACGGTCACGGCCATGGTGTTCACCATCCTGCGCGAGGCGGGCCTCGGGCCCGGGTTGCTGACCGGCGCGGGCCTGGCCGACCTGGTCGCGGCCGGCCATCTGGGCAACGCCTGGGCGCCCGCGCCCGCGGCCGACGGCCCGCCGTGGCTCGTCATCGAGGCCGACGAGAGCGACGGCAGCCTCGTCCGCTACCGACCCTGGGCCGGCGTGGTGCTGAACCTCGGCCTCGACCACAAGCCGCCCGCCGAGATCATGGCCATGTTCATGACGTTCCGGGAGAACGTGCAGGGGCCGCTCATCGTGGCCGATCGGCCCGAGCTGGCGGACCTGCGCGGGGGCGCCCTCGTGTACGGGCTCGGCGACGGTCCCGGCCTGCGCGCCCGCGACGTCGTGCTCGAGCGGGACGGTGCGCGATTCACGATCGAGGACACCGCCTTCGGCCTGCCGGTGCCCGGGGCCTACAACGTGGAGAACGCCCTGGCGGCCGTGGCCGCGGCCCGGGCCGCCGGCGTGCCGCTGGACGCAGCCGCCCGGGCCCTGGCCGGCTTCGGCGGGGTGGCGCGGCGCTTCCAGACCGTGGGCGTGGCCGGCGGCGTCGAGGTCATCGACGACTTCGCCCACAATCCCGACAAGATCGCCGCCGCCCTGGGCGCGGCCCAGGACCTCGACCTCGCGGCCGTGCGCGTGGTCGACGAGCCGGACGTGGCGGCGGCGGGGGCGCGGGCCGTGGCGATGGTGCGCGGCGGCGAGGCCGACGTGCTCATGAAGGGGTTGATCGCCACCTCGGACTACATGAAGCTCATCCTGGACAAGGAGCGCGGCCTGCTGCCGCCGGGGAACGTGCTCTCCCACGTGAGCGTCTTCGAGCTGCCGGCCTACGTCGCGGCCTGCGGCAAGCTGCTCTTCGCCGGCGACGTGGCCATCATCCCGGCGCCGGACCGCGAGGCCAAGCGCCAGATCCTCGGCTACTGCCTCGACGCGGCGCGCAGCTTCGGCGTGGAGGCGCCCCGGGCCGCGCTCATCGCGGCCACCGAGAAGGTGAGCCCGCGCATGCCCGCCACCACCGACGCGGCGGAGATCGCGGCGGCCGGCGGCTTCGGCGACGCCATCGTCGAGGGCCCCCTGGCCCTGGACGTGGCCCTGTCGGCCGAGGCCTGCCGCATCAAGGGTCTCGACTCGCGCGTGGGGGGCGAGGCCGACGTGCTCGTGTTCCCGAACATCGAGACGGGCAACGTCTTCTACAAGGCGAGCACGCTGCTGGCGGGGGCGCGGCTGGCGGCGGCCGTGGTGGGCACCTCGGCGCCCTGCGTGCTGACCAGCCGGGCCGACAGCGAGGAGTCGAAGTTCCTGAGCATCGCACTGGGGTGCCGCCTGGTGAAGTAGGCCGGCGGGGGTGTCTCCGCCACCGCCGGGACGACCGTCTGCCGGAAGGGTCCGCGAGTCGCAGATTCCGGGGATCGCCTGGTCCGCACGATGGGATGAGTTGCGGCGAGGCGGCTTCCGGATCACGTTGGTGCACTGGACGACGTGACCGGAACCCCGGACGAGGACCGTTTTCGATGAGACTTCCCGCTCCCGCACCCGACACCCCGACCCTGGACCAGCTGCGCACCGCGTTCGGCCACGCCGGCCCGGACACCCCGGGGCGCTGGGGCAGCATGACCTGCACCCAGATGGTCCGGCACTGCCGGAAGTTCATCGATCTGTACCTGGGGCGCGTCGCCGTCCCCCTGCCCATGCGCCTGCTGGCCCGCCTGCTGGGCCCCCTGTTCCTGCGCCGGGCGCTGGCCAAGTCGCCGACCGCCACGCCCCGGAACCTGAAGACCCTGCCGGGAATCCGGTCCGGCGCAACCCCCGCCGGGGAATTCGAGGCCGAGCGCACGAAACTGCTGGCCGCTTTCGACGAGGTGGCGGCCCTGTCGGGAACCCATGACCACCCGCTCTACGGCCGGATGGACGCCGGGGATGTCGTCAACCTCATCCGGCACCACACCGCGCACCACGCCAACCAGTTCGGTCTGCTGGGCGGTTCGTGAATCCGGGGAACAAGGGCCAGGAAGTCCCCTGGCTGTCTGTAACACCCTGCAACATAAGATTTTGAAAATCTTTTCAATTTGATTTTATGTGTTCGATTGGACATGGTTGACGGGTGGAATCGAACCCCAGCCGGAGGACCGTCATGCCCAACACGACCGAAAACCTCAAGGAAGCCTTCGCCGGCGAGAGCCAGGCGTTCCAGAAGTACACGTCCTTCGCCGAGAAGGCCGAGAAGGACGGCATGCCCAACATCGCCCGCCTGTTCCGCACCACGGCCCAGGCCGAACGCATCCACGCCGCGGGCCACTTCCAGGCCCTCGACGGCGTCGGCGACACCGTGGCCAACCTGAAGGCGGCCATCGGCGGCGAGACCTACGAGTTCGAGGACATGTACCCGCCGATGCTGGCCAAGGCCATCGAGGAGGACCACAAGGCCAAGCGCATGTTCGGCTTCGCGGTCGACGCCGAGCGGATCCACGCCGAACTCTACGCCAAGGCCCTCGCGGCGGCGGAGAAGGGCGAGGACCTCGCCGAGACGAACTTCTACCTGTGCCCGGTGTGCGGCCACATCGAGTTCGGCGCGGCGCCCGAGCGCTGCCCGATCTGCAACGTGCCGGCGTCGAAGTACGTGCAGGTCTAACAGCCGCACCGTCTTCTGGTTTTCGAGGCCGGGTCTCCACCGTGAGATCCGGCCTTTTTTTGCGCCCAGCAGGGGGTCTTCCGCCATTCCGGTCTTGACACCCTGAATTTTGTATATACAATGTCCTATACAGTAATTGTACGGAATGCGAACACCACGGGGTCACGACTCTGGCGCCGTTCGACCATAGACCATCGGGAGAAGCACCATGAAGACTCTCAAGAACCTGCTCATGATCTGCGCCCTGCTCGCCGTCGGCGTCGTCGGTGCGGGCTGCGCGGACGACGCGGCCCTGGACAAGGCCGTCCGCTAGGCGGCCGGGATTCGACGGAGGCGGTGCCGGGGTGGGGCGCCGTTCCTCCACACGAGGCGGGTCGCTGTGCGGCCCGCCTTGTCGTATCGTGGGAACCCGCGGCGCCCGAAGGCGGGCGCGGCCAACGAGGAGAGCAACGTGCGCGACCTGACCGCCAGCGAACTGCGCGACCATCTGGCCGCGGCGAACGAACCGCCGCTGCTGCTCGACGTGCGCGAAGAGTGGGAGTACGGGATCTGCCGCCTGGAGGGTTCCCTGCTGCTGCCCATGGGGCGCCTGCCGGCGGGCATCGCCCATCTGGAGCCGGCGCGGGAGACAGTCGTGATCTGCCACCACGGCATCCGCAGCCGCATGGTCGCGGCCTTCCTCGAACGCAGCGGGTTCACGCGCGTCATCAATCTCGCCGGCGGCGTGGCCGCCTGGGCGCGGGACGTCGATCCCGACATGCCCGTCTACTAGGCCGTCCGGCCGCGCCGGATCAGAACCGCACCGCCAGCCCGCCCGAGAAGGTGCGCCCCCCGTTGGGCAGCCCCACCTGGTCGTCGACCCGCGTGTTGAAGACGTTGTCGAGCCGCAGGTGGGCCTCGAGGCCGCGCGCCGGGCGGTCGAAGCGCCATCCCAGGCGCGCGTTCCACACCACGCCCGCCGGCAGGCGGCGCAGGCCGGACGGGTCGGTGGCGTCGGCGCTCCAGCGGGGGCCGGTGACGACGGCCTCGGCCAGGCCGTTGGGCCCGCGCGGCGGCGCCCAGTTCAGGCCGAGCCGCGAGAGGTAGTCGGGCCGGTCCTCGGCGGGGCGGTCGAAGTCGGCGTCGTCCTTCACCCGCGCGGCCAGGATGGTGTGCTGGGCCGCCAGGTCGAGGTCCGGGCCCAGGCCCCACGAACCGGCGAGCTCGATGCCCGGCACCCGGATCTCGGTCCGGTTCACGCGCTGGAACTGGCGCGCCGGATTGTCCAGGCTGATGCGCTCGATGCCGTCCTCGAGATAGAGCAGGAAGGCCGCCGCCTCGATGCGCCAGCGGGTGGCCACGCGCGCGTAGCCGGCCTCGTAGAGCACCTGCTGCTCGGGCGCGAGGTCGGGGTTGGGCACGAAGCGCCCGAGGGCGCCGCTGTACAGCTCGCGCAGGGAGGGGGCCCGCGTCCGGCGCGACGCCGCCAGGTGCGCCTCGGCGTTGCCGGGCAGGGGTCGGGTCAGGCGCGCGTTCCAGGTGCCGTGGCTGGCGGCCTCGTTGGCCGGCTGGGGGCCCGACTCGGGCGTGGCCACGTGGTCGATGCCCGCGCCCAGGCGAACCTGCCAGTCGGTCACGGGGTGGAACTCGAACTCGGCCACCAGCGAGGCCAGCCACTGGCTGTAGGCGTCGGTGGGGCCGCCCACGGTCAGGATCTCCCGATGGTGGGTGTAGCGGGCCGTGCCCTGCACCGCGAGCTGGGTCGTGTCGCCCAGCCAGTGGGTCAGGCGGGCCTTGCCGTAGCCGGTGCGGTCCCAGTTCTTCTCGTAGTCGTCGCCGGTCTGCAGTTCGGCGTCCCAGCCGTCGGGGCCGCGCGGGTCGATCTCCTGGCGGAAGAAGTCGGCGCTCAGGGCCGTCGCCAGATCCCAGCGCCCCTCGCGATCGAGGGGCACCTCGAGGGTCGCGCCGAGCAGCGCCCGCTCGCGCACGGGGTAGCGCCAGAAGCGGGCGTCGGCATCGGGCAGGTGCAGCTCGGCGGGCACGCCCTGCTCGGCCGTCCAGTAGGTGCCCAGCAGGCTCAGCCGCCCCACCTCCCGCACGGCGCGGCTGCCCCGCACGAGGGCCGCATACTGGCTCAGGTCGCTGTTCAGGCGGCGGTCCGAGCCGTCGCGCTCGACCGTGTCGCTGGGCAGGTTCACGGCGTTGCGCCCGTGCCAGCCGCCGGCGGCCAGCACGTCCCAGGCCCCGAGGCGGCCGTTGTGCTCGAGCTCGGTGCTGCCCAGGACGTGTTCGCCCACCGTGAAGGCGACCCGGTTGCGCGGGGCCCCGGGCTCGGGCGTCGGGGTCAGGATCTTCACGCTGCCGGCCAGCACGCCGGGACCGTCGAGGAGGGTCGTCAGGCCCCGCGTGCCCTCGAGCCGGCTCGTGCCGACGACGGGCACGATCCGCAGGTCGGCGCGCTCGTCCCAGGGCAGGTTCAGGGGAATGCCGTCGAGGAAGACCTGCACGTGCCGCTCCGGCGCCCCGCGGATCATCAGCGGCGTCTCGCCGCGGCTGTTGGTCACCACGCGCGCCGAGGGGATCAGGCCGGCGACGTCGGCCAGCGAGCCGGGGTCCTGCACCGCCAGGCGGGGCGCGTCGATGCGGGTCCGGTCCGGACTGGGCAGTTCGGCCTTCTCGCCGCTGACGGTCACCGCGGGCAGCACCGTCGTCAGGGAGTCGGCGGGTGCGCCCTCGGGCCCGGCGGCCATCGCGGGGGTGGCCGCGAGCAGGCCCAGCAGGGCGCAGACGCGGGCGCAGCGGGGAAACATCATCTCGACTCCTTGGGACCGAAGCCGTCCTTGTAGCGCAGGATGCGCGCGGGGTTGCCCGCGACGATGGCGCCGTCGGGCACGTCCTTCGTGACCACCGCGCCGGCGCCGATGACCGCGTGGGCGCCCACCTTCACGGGCATGATGGTGCAGTTGGAGCCGAGGCTGGCGTGGTCGCCGATGTAGGTGGGCTTCCACTTCTCCTTCTCCGGCTGGGGCGGCATGGTGTCGTTGATGAACATCACCCCGTGGCCCACGAAGACGTCGCTGCCGATGTGCACCATGTCGCAGATGAAGGTGTGGCTCTGGATCCGCGTGCGGTCGCCGATGGTCACGCCCTCCTGGATCTCGACGAAGTGGCCGACCATGCAGTCGCGGCCGACCTTGCAGCAGTACATGTTCACGAAGTTCCAGATCTTCGTGCCCTCGCCGATCTCGCAGTCGCGAATGAGTTGCTTTTCGTTGACGGGGTAGGTCATGATGTCTCCTTGACGGCGGTCGCCGGTGGGCGGGCCCCGCCCCGGGCGGGCGGGCCGGATTTCGGTGCCCCAAGTTAATACACGTGGAAGGAATCGTCTTGAGAAATGATCCGGACCCGGCGCCGAGCCTCGGCTGGTCGGACTTCGCCGCGGGCCGCCACCGCCCCGGCGGCAAGCACACCTGGTTCGGGGGCACGCCGGACGAGCTGCTCGACCGCGTGCGGGCGAACTGGTCGCAGCGCCGCCCGGGCGCCGGCCGCACGGGCCTGGACAAGGTCGTCGTCGTGCCGGTCGATCCGGCCGGTTTCGTGTCCAGCACGGTGCGCGTCGACGAGTCGACGACCCTGCACGCCGCCTTCGAGCGCCGCCAGGCCCACGAGGACGGCTACGTGCGCGTGACGGCCGCAGGTCCCCGCGAGCCGGCGGTTCACGCTTCGGTCGTGCTCTATTCCGCCGATACCCTGCTCGAGAACGGGGGCACCCGCAGCACCGACTGCGCCTGGGAGGTCGTCTGCCTCATCGCCGGCCCCTCGGCCGACGAGCCCATGGATCCCCTGACCATGGCCCGCAACATGCTCGCGAAGCCGGGCGGCACCTTCTGCGCCTACTCCGCCGAGCAGTTCGCCGAGGCCGTGTGGTACTGGGCGGCCCGGGCCTCGGCGCACGTGCCGCCGCGCGAGGCCGACTGATGTTCTTCATCTTCGGCTTCGGGCCGCGCACGAAGGACCTGGGTCCGGACGGGGAGCGCGACTGCCCGCATTGCCACAACCGCCGCACGTGGCGGCGCTGGGAACAGCGCAACTGGATCACCCTGTTCTTCGTCCCGGTGATCCCGCTCGGCGCCAAACGCATGACCCTGTGCCCCATCTGCGGGTACGGCCACGAGGAATGAGATGGCGAAACGGAAGTTCGGCACCAAGGCGGCCCTGAAGCGCCGCCTCGAACGCAGGGCCGAGGAGGCCGCGGAACTCGCCCGCAAGGAAACGGCCGCCGAGCCCCGCCCCCTCGACCCCCACTGCGAGCCCCTCCGCGACTACCTGCTGGCCAAGCCGGGCGCCGAGGAGGGCTATCCCTTCGGCGACCAGGTCATGGTCTTCAAGGTGGGCGGCAAGATCTTCGGCTTCCTCGCCTGGGAGGCGCGTCCGGTCTACGTGTCGGTCAAGTGCGATCCGGAGCGCTCGGTCGAGCTGCGCGAGCAGTACAGCGGCATCACCGGCGCCTACCACCTCAACAAGAAGCACTGGCACAGCATCACCATGGACGGCTCGGTCGACCTCGAGTTCGCCAAGGCGCTGATCGACGAGGGGTACGAGCTGATCGTGGCGAGTCTGCCGGCGAAGGACCGGGAGCGGTTGCGGGGGTTGTAGGCTCGTTGCGTCCGTCCGGTCGGCAGGTGCGCGTCGGGACCGCCAGAACGGGCGCCGGGCCGTTTGTGGGGAACCTCGCTCGGGCCTTCCGTGTAGGAGCCGCCTTTCGACCACCCCGCCTCGCGACCGGGATCACCGGCATCGCGGCGGCTCGCCGGCCACCCCCACGAAGGACTGTCTCCATGCTCCGCATAGCCCTGCTGCTCCTGGTGTCGATCGCCGCCTTCCCCGCCGCCGCCCAGGAAACCGGGTCGCTGCCGTTCCATCTGCCGACACCCGAGGGCTGGAAAACAGAAACGATCCCCTTCCCCCTCGGCTTCGCGCCCGATCTGGACTACGCCGGACTGGAGGAGCTGCGGTTCGCCCCCGGCATGTTCGACTCGACGGCGGTGGACTTCTGGACCTACACCTTCGTGTGGTGGGTCGAGCCCGACGCGGACTTCTCGGTCAGCCGTCTCGAAGGGGATCTTGTCGCCTACTGGGACGGACTGGCCGCCGCCGTCGGGCCGGGCCGCGGCTTCGAGATGGGTGAGCATGAATCGACGGTGAGACTCCGCACCGAACCCGACCCCGAGTCGGTCGGTCCGATGCAGATCAGCGGTACGGCCCACATCTTCGAACCCTTCGTCACCGGACGCCCGCTGGACCTGTATCTGGAGATCCGCATCGACAGGTGCGAGCAGCAGGACCGGCGGGTGATCTCCATCGCGGTCTCTCCGCAGCCCGCGAGCCACGCGGTGTGGTCGACCATGGGCGACATCTGGCGGGGATTCTCGTGCGAGGCCGGGTCCCGGGGCGATCACTGATTCCCGGCGGAGTCGCGCGACCCCGAGGCGTCAGAACGTCACCGGCGCCTCCATCCGGTTCCGCAGCAGGTCGCAGCTCAGGCACGAGTGCACGGGCCAGACGAGCACCAGATCGCCCGGCACGAGGCCGTCGGCGAGGCCGGCGTCGCAGCGCACGACCCCGTGCTCCTGGGACAGGCCCGTCAGGACGGTGCCGGACAGCACCTCGCCGAACCCGTCGCCGGCGACCGTGCCGAGCCGCCCGTAGCAGGGTTTCCCGTCGGGACCGGCCAGGCTCTCCTTCGACAGGTGCACCGCCCCGCCGTGGATCACGATCTCGCGCCGCTCCGGGTACACCCCGATCACCGGACACGCCACCGCCGCCGCGAGGTCGCCCGGCCCGCAGCTCCCGATCGCCAGTTGCATCAGGTCACAGAAGACGAAGTTGCCGGGCCGGATCTCGTCGCAGGCCGACAGGTCATCCACCAGGCTGCAGCAGGGCGTGTCGCCGAACGAGAGCGGCAGATCGGGGCGGTTCGCGGCCGCACGGATCGCCTGCAGGCGCATGATGGCCACGTCGTAGACGGCCTGGACGGCCCGCCGGCTCCGCGCCTCGTAGGCGTGCCCCGCGTGGGTGAGCAGGCCGGCCGGCGCCAGCGATCCGGTGCAGGCGGCCAGCACGGCGTCCAGGCGTTCGCCCTGGTCCCAGGCCAGGCCGGAGCGGCGGTAGCCCGTGTCGATCTTCACCGACACCGCCAGCGGCACGTCGGCGACGGCGGCCAGCGCGGCGGTCACGTCCGGATCGTCGACGAGGAGCCCGAGCCGGCCGCCCTGCTCGTGCAGGTGCCGGGCCAGGGCCAGCGCGCGCGGCGTCTCCAGCGGGTTGTGCAGGATGGCCACCGTCATGTCGCGCCAGCCGAGGTCGGCGAAATGGTGCGCCATGTCGAGGCTCGAGACGGTGATGCGGTCGACGCCGGCGTCGGCGAACCAGCGCCCGACGGCGCCCGACTGGTGGGTCTTGAAGTGGGGGCGGAAGGCGGCGCCGGCCGCGCGGGCGCGCGCGGCCATGCGCGCGATGTTGGCCCGGGCCCGGGCCTCGTCGAGAAGCAGGGTCGGGCGGGTCACGCCGCGGGCCTGCAGGATTTCGCTGGTGGTGCGCAACATGAAGGCAGTCTAGCACGTCCGGCGGGTTTGACCGTTGCCAATTCGCCGCGCTTGATCGATCCTGAGGCGCAGGAGGGTTCCCATGAAATGCCCCGTCTGCCGCGTGCCGACCTTCGTGGTCGAGTACGACAACATCGAACTGGACCTCTGCGCCGGCTGCGACGGCGTGTGGTTCGACGCCGGCGAGCTCGAGCTGCTGCTCGACGACCGCCACGCCGTCCTCGCGGCGGCCGACACCGACGAGGCGGGCCGCGACTGCCCCATCTGTCGCCGCCGCATGGACAAGGTGAATATCGGCCCCGGACACCGTGTACTCATCGACAGCTGCCCGGACGGGTGCGGCCTGTGGTTCGACGCCCACGAGCTGGGCGACCTCACGGCCGACCTGGCGGCCAGCGGCTGGCAGGTCCCGCCGGACGTCCGGCGCTTCCTGAGCGAGATGTTTCCCCAGAAAGGTGAAGAATCATGCTAGCAGTGCCCCTGATGATCATCCTCGGCCTGATCGTCGTTGTCGTGGTGTGGGTGATCGGGATCTACAACTCCCTGGTCGGGCTGCGCAACCGGGTCAAGGAGGCCTGGGCCCAGGTCGACGTGCAGCTGAAGCGCCGCTTCGACCTGATCCCGAACCTGATGGAGACGGTGAAGGGGTACATGAGCCACGAGCGGGAGACCCTCGAGGCCGTGACCCAGGCCCGCGCGGCCGTGGCCGGAGCCGGCTCGGGCGACGTGGGGGCCCGCATGCAGGCCGAAGGCGCGCTGGGCATGGCCCTCGGCCGCCTGCTCGCCGTGAGCGAGGCGTATCCCGACCTGAAGGCCAGCACGAACTTCCTCGCCCTGCAGGAGGAACTGACGAGCACCGAGAACAAGATCGGTTTCGCCCGCCAGTTCTACAACGAGAGCGTCATGAACATGAACAACAAGGTGCAGATGTTCCCCGGGAACATCATCGCCGGCATGTTCAACTTCCAGCAGGAGAAGTTCTTCGAGGTGACCGACGAGGCCCAGCGCGAGGCCCCGAAGGTCAGCTTCGACAAGTAGTCTTCCGAAAGCGCGGCGACACACATGTGGGAACAGATCGCGGCCAACCGGCGCAAGTCGATCGTCCTGGTGACGATGATGGGCCTGCTGCTCGGCGCCCTCGGCTTCTTCGGCGGCGTGGCCTTCCTCGGGCGGGACGGGGGCGGCCTCGCCGGCCTCGTCCTGGCCCTGGTGGTGTGGGCGATCATGACGGCCACGGCCTGGTTCCAGGGCGACAACGTGATGCTGTCGGTGGCGCGGGCGAAGAAGGTGGCGCCGGGCGACCTGCCCATGCTCCACAACATCGTCGAGGAGATGACCCTCGCCGCGGGCCTGCCGAAGATCCCCGCCCTGTACGTCATCGACGACCCCGCGCCCAACGCCTTCGCCACCGGGCGCACGCCCGAGACGGCGGCGGTGGCCGTCACCAGCGGCCTGCTGCGCACCCTCGACCGCGACGAGCTGCAGGGCGTGATCGCCCATGAGATGGCCCACGTGCGCAACCGCGACATCCAGCTCATGCTCTTCGCGGGCGTGCTGGCGGGCGCCATCGTCATCCTCTCGGAGATCGGCCTGCGCGGCATGTGGTTCGGCGGCGGCCGCAGCCGCAGCCGGCGCGACGGCGGCGGCGACTCGGGAGCCATCTTCGCCGTGATCGCCGTGGTGCTGATGATCCTGGCCCCGATCCTTTCGCAGCTCATCTACTTCGCCGTCAGCCGCAAGCGCGAGTACCTGGCCGACGCTTCGGCGGCCACCTTCACGCGCTACCCCGAGGGCCTGGCCCGGGCGCTGGAGAAGATCGCCGGTGACTCGCACAAGCTGGGCAACGTGACGAGTGCGACTGCGCCGAACTACATCATCAACCCGCTGAAGCGGAGCGGAAAGATGGCGGCGAACGCCACCAGCACCCACCCGCCCATCGACGAGCGCATCCGCATCCTGCGCAGCATGGGCGGCGGGGCGAGCTTCCGGGCCTACGACGAGAGCTACCGCAAGGTGAGGGGGGGCGGGGGCGTGATCCCGGGCTCGGCGCTGAAGGACGATGCCGGCGCCGCAGCCGCGCCGCGCCGGGAGGCCCCGCGGCCGGAACCGGCGGCCCGGAAGGTGCGCGCCCGCGAGGTGGACGACTTCCTCTACGGCAAGGAAGGCTACCGCCGCATCCCGTGCGCCTGCGGCACCGTCCTGAAGATCCCGCCCGGCTTCGCCTCGCCGGGGGCCAAGTGCCCGCGGTGCGGGACGGTGCACAAGATCTAGGGACCGCGGTGCGGGACGGTTCACAAGATCCAGTGCCCGCGGCTTCCCTCCGGATCCATCGGGGCAGACCCGCTTTCGGCTCGGCCGCGAAGCGGGCCCGCCGCCCCGCCTCGGGTGCCCTAACGGTCTGCCGCCTATCGGGTCGGCGCAGTGGTTCGGGGAGCAGATCCGGTGAAAACGGATGGAATACCGATCCTCCGGCCTCCCAGCACTTCTTCCTAGCGGATGAGCGCCATGGCGCCGGTAGCGATCTCGTCGTCGGCGATCACGCGGTACCAGTACACGCCCGAGGGCGCCGCCAGCCCGGCGTCGTCGCATCCGTTCCAGACCAGTTCCTGCGGGCCGGTCGCCAGTCGACGCGAGCCGAAGCTCCGGACCTTGCGGCCACGGGCATCGACGATCTCGACGCGCACGTCGGCCGCCGCCGCCAGGACGAACGTCAGGACGGTGCGGGGGTTGAACGGGTTGGGATGGTTGGCGACGTGCGAGATCCGACTGCCGGGCACCTCGGGAGCGTCGGCGACGTAGGGGATCCAGCTGCCGACCACGTTGTCGAATTCGTCGAATTCGGCGGCGTCGTCGCCGGCGTCGAGGCGGACGAGCACCAGATCGCCAGGGGCAGCCGGAACAGAGAACGATACGGAGGCGAACAGGTCGCACGCGCACTTGTCGAAGAGGAAATCCCCCAGTTCCACACGAATGGTCTTGCACTCGCCGGTGGGACAGCCGCCGTCACACGGAGGCGCCGAGCCGATATAGCAACTCAGGCCGCCCGCGACCACTTCCGTCTCGACGTCCGTCGCGTCGACCAGGATGCCGTTGACTTCAACGGCCATTTCCGTTGCCACCGAGGGCGAGAAGTCCTGGCCCACGGCAAGGTGATACTCGAGAACGCCTGTGGCCACGCCGTCCTCGACGGTCAGCGTCAGGGCGGTGGCGGTGAAGTCCAACTGCGGGTCAGTCGGCAGCCCGGCAGGCGCTGCGGTGGCGATGAAGACCACCGCCTGGTCGCCGTCGATCTCCTCGTCGTGGCCGGCGAAGTGGGCGCGGGCGACCAGTATGCCGCCGAACTCGCCGTAGCCATCGGTGTCGAAGCTGACGGCCCAGCCGTCGGTCGGGTCGGTGTCGGATCCGAGAAGTTCGCCGAACTCAGGCGATGGCGGCAGGTCCTCGCCGCGGGTCAGATAGAGGTCTATGCCCAGGAGCGGATCGGCACTTGCGATGTCGAAGTCCACGGTGACCATGTCGCCGGCCGCGATCCGCAGGAAGGGCAGCCCGAGCAGGCGGCCGTACCCGCTGCTCGACGGGGCGACCGCGACGTTGATGTCGCCCTTCTGCGCGTCCCACTTCTTGAGACAGTCCCGTACGCAGAGATAGAAGTCCCAGGAAAGGTCGCTGTAGCTGCCCAGGCAGTCCTGGATGCAGTCGTGCATCTCGGTCATGGTGTCGGCCTGGGCGGGAAGAGCGAAGAGCAGGACGCAGATCGCGATCAGGAGTGACTTCATGGCGCACATCCTTTGTGGTCAGGGAGCGCAGCGGAAACCGGAGTCATTCTATCTGAATCAGATCGGCGGTGTCAACGGGGCTGGACAAGGTTGCGGACCGGTCCTGGCGGGAGTCGACGACACGGGTCGGAGCCGCGGCCGGAGGCGGCCCGCGTCGACGGCCTCGATCCGCGCAGCCACCGCACTACGTGGCGTCCACCGTCCCGGGCAGCAGGTCCGCCAGCACGGCGCACAGGTGTTCGCTGTCGATGGGCTTGGGCACGTACCCGTCCATGCCCGCATCCAGGCAGCGATCCATGTCGGAGCTCAGGGCGTGGGCGGTGACCCCGATGATGGGCAGATGGCGCCCGGCGACCGCCTCATCGCGCCGGATCCTGCGGGTCATCTCCAGGCCGTCCATGAGCGGCATCTGCACATCCGTGAGGATCACGTCGTAGGTGTCGCGTCGGGAGGCGACCAGACCCTCCTGGCCGTTGGCCGCCATCGTGACGTTGCAGCCGAGCTTGCGGAGCAGCAGGCGCGCGAAGGTCTGGTTGATGGGGTTGTCCTCGACGACGAGGACGGAGAGTCCCTGCAGCGAGGGCCCGACGCGGCTGCGGGCGGCTTCGTCCTCCTGCCGGGCCGGGCGCTCGCCGGGCGGCGTGAGCACGGTCTGTAGCCGGGTCGGTTTGATCGGCGTGACGAGGTTTTCGCAATGGGGGCACATGCCGTCGCCGCCCTGGCCGAGGGCGGCGAGGGCGAGGGTGCGGGTGTCCGGGGCTGCCAGGGCCGCGTCCAGGGCCGGCCGGAAGCCTCCCGCCAACGACCTCGCCAGTTCGACCTCGTAGAAGAACAGCGAGGGCCGCGTCCCGGGGTCCGTCATGCGGGCGACCAGTTCGGAAGGGTCGGTTTCCGGGCCCAGCATCTCCACGTCCCATTCCAGGGCGACGAGTTGGGCGCGCAGGGTCTCGACCGCCAGGCCCGAGCGCGCGTAGACGAGCACGGGGGCGCCGGCGCCCCGCGGCCAGATGCCGTCTTCGTGGCCCACGGGCGGAAGCGCCACCGAGAACGAGAAGGTCGTCCCCACGCCGACCTCGCTGTGCAGGGCGAGTCGGCCGCCCATGAGCTCGACCAGCTGGTGCGAGATGGCCAGGCCGAGGCCGGTGCCGCCGTACTTGCGCGTCGTCGAGGCGTCGGCCTGGGCGAAGGCCCTGAAGACCGTCGTCTGGGCCTTGGGGTCGATGCCGATGCCCGTATCGCGCACGGTGAACGAGATCGCCCCGGGAGCGGACGGCCCCGGGGCCACGGACAGGACGACCGAGCCCTCGGCGGTGAACTTGACGGCATTGCCGAGCAGGTTGACCAGGATCTGACGCAGCCGTCCCGGGTCTCCGGTCACGTGCCGCGGAACCGCCGGATCCAGGTCGCAGACGAACTCGACGTCGCGGCGGGCCGCATCGAGGCCGAAGGTGTCGGTGATCCCGTCCAGCAGCGCGTAGAGGTCGAAGATCAACGACTCGAGTTCGAGGCGCCCCGCTTCGACCTTCGAGAAGTCGAGGATGTCGTTGATGATGTTCAGCAGGGCCTCGGAGCTGTCCTTGACGATCATCAGGTTGCGGCGCTGCTCGATGTCGAGATCGCTGTCGAGGGTGAGTTCGGTCATGCCCATGATGCCGTTCATGGGGGTGCGGATCTCGTGCGACATGTTGGCCAGGAACAGGCTTTTGGCCTGGTTGGCCCGATCGGCCTCCTCGACCGCCTCCTGCAGTTCCATCGTGCGCTGCGCGACCTTCGACTCGAGCGTGCGGTTGTGTTCCTCGAGCTCGGCCCGCGACTGGGCCAGGCTGCGGGCGAGGGTGTTGAACGCGGCGCCCAGCTGGCCGAGCTCGTCGCCGGCCTCGGTGGGAACGCGCACGTCGAGGCGCCCCTCGGACATGGCGGCCGCGGCTTCGCTCAACTGGGCGATGGGTCGCGTCAGACGGCGGGAAACGGCCGTGCCGGCGGCCAGCCCGAGCAGCCCGACCAGGGCGCTGACGACCATCGTGGCCATGCGGTTGCGCTCGACCTCGAACTTCATGCCCACGGTGTCCACGTGCAGCACGAGGGTCCCGAGCAGGCGGTCGCGGGGGCCGATCGGGGCGACGACCTCGAGATGGTCGCCGTGCTGGTTCACGCGGGTCTCGCCGACGGGACGGGCGTGGTCCCGGCAGAGCTCGCGGCCGGCCACCGTCCGGCCGTGCGCATCGATGACCTGCACGCCGGTGATGCCCGGATCGTGGGTCGCGCTGGCCAGCGTCTCCTCGAGGCCGCGGACGTCCTCGAACTCGAGCGAGGCCACGAGATTGTAGGCGAGAACCTCGGCCACGCCGACGGCCTTGGTCTCGAGGGCGGCGCGAACGAGACGCTCCATGCGGGGCGGGAAATAGAAGGCGATCGAGAAGGCTCCCATGAGCGAGACCGCGACGATGGTCAACGAGACTTTCGTCCTGATGCTCAATGCGTGCCAGCGGGACATCATCGGTCCACCACCTCGCACAGGCGCAGGACGCGCGCATCGAGTTGATGCCCCTCGGCGTCGAGGGCGGCGAGATTCACTTCGAGTCGGGGTCGATCGCGATCCAGGCGCAGTCCCACGGACAGGCCGGCCTTCACGAGCCCGGGCGTCCCCGTGATGGTCAGGATGCCCGCCGTGCGCGTGGCGCCCACGATTTCGCCCAGCACGTCTTCGTGGCCGGCGGTGACGTAGACCACGTCGACGTCGGCGGCAGCGATCTTACGCGCCATCTCGTCGGGATCGCTCCAGCTGAGGGTGCGGAAATCGAAGTGCACGTCGTTGACGGTCTTGTCGGCCGACCGCGACAGGGCGTCGACGATGGCCGTCATGTTCGCGTCGGACTCGGGGCGGCCGGACCGGTGCAGGACGCCGATGCGGAGATTCGGGTTCGGGGCCTCCCACAGCGTGCGGTCATAGGTGAGCATCTTCAGGAAGATCGGCACCTGGGCGTCCTCGGGGATCGTCTGCGGCCGGGCCGATGTGGACCAGGCCACGAAGGCCAGGACGAACAGGGCGACGGTGGCGCCGCGCGGAACGCGACCGCGTGCCTTGGACCGCGGCAGAAGGTTTCGGATGCCGTTCGACGTCTTCAGGATGACTCCTAGAAATCCACGGCCAGGCTCATGATGATGCGGCGCCGGTGCGCGCCGGCGGATACCGAGTCGTGCACCCGCTCGTCGAAGAGGTTCTGGGCACCGAGCACGAGACGGCGGTGTTCGGCGACGAGGCTCCAGGTCAGGTCGACGAGAAACTGTTCCGCGACCGGTGCCGCGACCACGCCGAAGTCGCCGCTCGGGTCAGGCGGGGCCGACCGGTACCGGCCAACGACCTGGAGATTGTGCCCGCCGCCGGGTTTGACCGCTGCGGAGAGGTTGGCGTGGTGGACGGCAGCGTCCCCCTGTTGCTGTTCGGTGTCCGAGTCGACGAGCCACACGTATGCGTACCAGGTGCCGAGTCGCAGCCAGGGCCAGGGATCGGCCTGCACACCGAATTCGCCGCCGGTGGCGGTCCACGAGTAGACATTCTGGAACGCGATCTCCGCCGGCACGCCGGCCGGCAGGGGCGGCGGATAGAACGCCAGCGGGATCGGACTGATCAGATCGTTCAGGTCGTTGCGGAAGGCGGCCGCCTGCAGCAGCACGTCCCGGCCGACGAGCCCCTGGTAGCCGATCTCGAAGGCGCCGATGGTCTCGCTCTGGATCCCGCTGTCGCCCCGGATCACCTGCGGGAAGCCGGGCAGCACCTCGAACGAGGTGTCGAGGTAGGTTTCGATGTAGGTCGGATCGCGGTACGCGCGGCTGTAGGTGGCGCGGATCGCATGGTCCGGATGCGGCTTGAAGACCAGGCCGCCGCGGGGCGCCCAGTGGCCCCCCACCTGCGGGTGATGATCGTAGCGAACGCCGGCCGAAACCGTGAGCTTCGCGTCGACGCGCCACTCGTCGTGGATGAACGCGGCGTAGCTGTCGGTCTTGACGTGGTCGCTGCTGTCCTCGAAGTCGGCGCTCTGGTGCCGGAGGCTGGCCCCGTAGAGGAAGAAGTGGCGCTCGGCCAGACGCGACGAGTGCCGGATCTCGATATCGTGCATGTCGCTCTCGAAGTAGGCCTTTTCGGTGGAGAAAAGGCTCGGCGACGAAAGGTCCGCCCCGATGCTGTTCAGGTACCAGCGCGCTTCGAGGCCGCCCCGCCGGAAATCGGCGCGCAGGTAGGACGTGTTGCCTCGCGTCGCGAGATGGGTTCCCGAGGGGATCATCTCGCTCCGGCCGCCGGTGATGCCCGCGCTCAGGGCGATCTGCCCGTCGTCGCCGAGATCACGCGCGACGCTGCCGGTGAACCGGCAGATCTCCGTCTCGAGTTCGCCGGTCTGCCAGCTGTCGGAGCGATCGCAGGCGGTGGTCAGTTTCCACGCATAGGCGCCGCGCCGCTCGGCATGTCGCAGCGATCCGTAGGCCTCGCCGAGATCCGAAGCCATCACGCGCGCCGTGGTGCCGGGTTTCTCGTCCGGCGTGAAGGTGATGATGTTGATCACGCCGGCGAACGCGTTGGCACCGTACATCACGGAACCCGGGCCCAGGATCACCTCGATGGCCTTGATGTCCTCGAGGGCGACGGGCAGCTGGTCCCACGGGGTGATCGAGTAGAGGTCCAGGTACACCGCCCGCCCGTCGATCATGACGAGCATGGTGTTCGAACCCTCCTTGTTCAGCCCGCGCGCCGACACGTCGTAGCCGGAGCTCGTGGATTGGGCGACATCCAGGCCCGGTACGCGGTCGAGCACTTCGGGGATGTTGCGGGCCCCGCTGGCGGCGATCTCCTCGGCCGTGATGACCGTCGCGGCAACCGGCGAGTCGCTCACCTTCTGGGCGTACTTCGAAGCTGTCACGATGGTCTGGTTAAGGAGCGACTCGAGGTCGAGTTCGCTGAAGTCGGAGTACTCGACCTGGTTGTCGGCGCGGACGACCGACGGCAGTCCGGCGCCGACGGCAACGGCCGTCAGGGCCGCGATGGCAGCCCACCTGGGTGGATTCGGCGACATGCACAACAAGCGGGGCCTCCTCGTGGAGCGGTGACGGCCATGAGGTGCTGCGTAAAGTCCTTACCTTCATGTAGGTTTTCGGCCGTACGCCCGCCGACTTGACCGCAGATCGCCCCTTTGTCTGGTCACCGCTGATCTTCATTGCCGGGGTCCCGTCGGACGACGACTCCCGCGGGCGGCCTCGGTGCCGGTACCGCGGGAGGGTCGGAACAGTCCGGTCTCTGCGTGTGCTTGCCCAAGGTCTGCGCGCCTACACGTCCCTGTCCACGATGCTGATGTTCATGTCCCCGCGCAGGAACGACCACAGCACCTGCTTGCCGTATTCGGTCCCGATCGACTCCGGGTGGAACTGCACCCCCTCGATGGGGTGCTCGCGGTGGCGCACGCCCATGACCAGCCCCTCGTCCGTCCAGGCCGTCATCACCAGGCAGGCCGGCAGCGCCTCGCGGTCGGCGACGAGCGAATGGTAGCGCATCACCTCGAGCGGCTCGGGCAGGTGGCCGAAGAGGCCGCACTGGTCGTGGAGGATCAGCGAGGTCTTGCCGTGGCGCGGCTCGGGCGCCCGCACGATGCGGCCGCCGTAGGCGTGCACGATGCCGATGTGGCCCAGGCACACGCCCAGCACCGGCACCGTCGGCCCCAGTTGCCGGATCACGTCGGTGCACACGCCGAAGTAGGCCGGGTCCTCGGGCGAGCCCGGCCCGGGCGAGATGATGATGCGCTCGGGCGCGAGCGCGCGCAGTGCGTCCACGGTGATCGCGTCGTTGCGGAAGACCTGCGGCTCGACCCCGTCGCACAGCTCGGCCGCGTACTGGAACAGGTTCCAGGTGAAGCTGTCGTAGTTGTCGAGGATGACGGTGCGGGGAATGTCGCTCACGGCGCCCTCCGTGCGGCCAGGCCGCGGACCGCCGCGATCAGCGCCCGCGCCTTGTCCAGGGTCTCGTCGTATTCGGCGCCGGGATCGCTGTCGGCCACCACGGCGCCGCCGACGCCGAAGGTGGCGCGTCCGTCGCGGCAGACGAGGGTGCGGATGACCATGCCGAGGTCCATGGCGCCGCCCGCGTCGATGAAGCCCACCGCGCCGCTGTACACGCCGCGCACCACGGGCTCGAGCCGGTCGATGATCTTCATGGCCTCGATCTTGGGCGCGCCGGTCATGGAGCCGCCCGGGAAGCAGGCCCGCACCAGGTCGAAGGCGTCGTGCTGCGGCTTGAGCCGTCCGCGCACCGTGGAGACGAGCTGGTGCACGGTGGCGTAGGTCTCGACCACCTGCAGCTCCGGCACGTGCACGCTGCCGATCTCGCACACCCGGCCCAGGTCGTTGCGCACGAGGTCGACGATCATGACGTTCTCGGCCAGGTCCTTCTCGCTGGCGGCCAGCCCGGCGGCGATGGCCGCGTCGGCGGCCGGAGTCGCGCCGCGGGGCCGCGTGCCCTTGATGGGACGGCTCTCGACGGTGCGGTCGGCGTCCAGGCGCAGGAAGCGCTCGGGCGAGGCGCCCACCACCGCGAACCCCGGGAACTGCAGGAACGAGGCGAAGGGCGCCGGATTGATCTCCCGCAGGGCCGCGTAGAGCTCCCAGGGCGATCCCGGCAGGTCCATCTCGAGGCGGTGCGTCAGGCACACCTCGAAGACGTCGCCCCGCCGGATGTGCCCGCGGCAGGTCTCGACCGCCGCCATGTAGGCGGCGCGGTCGAAGTGGGCGCGCACGTCGGGGCCGGGTTCGCCCGCGGCAGGGGCCGGGGGCGCGACGGCCGCCGGGGCGCCGGGCTCGCCGTGGTCGCAGGTGGCGATGTCCTCGCACACGAGGAAGGCCAGGTCGGGCAGGCCGAGATCGTCGGCGCCGGTGTCCGGCAGCCGCTCGACGACGTGGGCCGTCTCGTAGCCGAAGTAGCCGACCAGGCCCGCCTCCAGGCGGCCGGCCGCACCGCCCCGCGGGAAGTAGCGCGCGGACAGTTCGCGCAGCACGGCGAAGGGATCGCCCGCGAAGCGCCGCACCGTCGGTGCTCGCCGCTCGCCGCCGCCGGGCTCGCGCCAGGTGGTCAGTTCGAAGTCCATTTCCGGGGCTCGGTCGCCGCGCCGCCGCCGACCCGTGATCAGCGCCGACGGGTCGGTGCCGAACCACGAGCGCCGGCCCAGGCCGCCGGCGCCCAGCCCGCTGTCGAGCAGGAATCCGGGGCGGTCGTCGCCGAGGACGGCGGCCCGGCGCCAGAAGGCGTCGGCGGCGGGGCTGCGGGGACTTTCGGTCATGAACGGGCCATCCGGCGGCTGGGGTCGGGGCGGGCGGCACGGGCGTCCGGGTGGGGGCCCCGCCGGGTGAGCGGATCACGATCCGCGCCGCCGGCGGTTTCGTCAAGCCGGAGCGCGCGGCCGGCGCCCGCGAGAGCGGGCACCGAAGCGTCTTGAGGAATCGTGCGTTCGAGCGTGAACATCGGGTAAAAAGTCCCGCGCATCGGCCATCCCGGATTGACAGGAACGGACCCCGTGATCTAGATTTCGATCCCCTGACAACGAAGTGACAAGTTCCTTGCGAGGATCGATTCGCGCAAGGGTTCGAGCCGCCCGCCGGACCACCATCACCGGCCCGCCGCCCGCCCCCCCGAGACCATCGGCGCGACGTCACCGGACCGACCGGCGTGGGAGAGACGCCGCGGCCCGGTTTTTCCTCCCCTGCGGGAAGTGACATGGCTCTGAAACACCGCCTGACGCGCCTCGTCCTGCTCGCCGCGATCGCCGGCGTGTGCCTGGGCGTGGTCGGTCCGGACGCTCTCGCGCGGCCGATCACGGGCCTGTATACCGATGTCGGGCTGCTCGGGCTGACGGTCACGAACCTCGGCTACGTGGGCAACGGCTTCGAGACCACGCGTCCTTCCGGCGAGTACCCCATCAACTCCAACGTGGAGCACATCTTCCTCGGCGGGCTGTGGGTGGGCGCCGAGACCCTCGACGGCGACCGCCGCGTCTCGACGGGCGCCCAGGACGCCTCGACCCTCTCGGCGGGCGAGGAGATCCGCGAGTTCGGCGACTACCTCGAGACCGTCGAGCCGGTCAACGTCTGGTCGAACCAGCAGAACGCGCTGAACTACAACGCCGCGGCCATCGCCAACATGCACATCGAGATGCCGTTCACCGACGCCATCAGCCTGCCCAACTCGTCGCACACGCCGCTGGGCCTGAAGGTGGTGCTGCGCGCGTTCGCCTGGTCGAACCAGTTCGCCGACGACTACGTGATCCTCGAGTACAACATCATCAACCAGTCGAGCTCGGTGCTGCAGAACCTCTACGTGGGCTACTGGACCGACACCACCATCGGCAACACCGACAACACCGACCCCTACGACGACAACGCGCCGGTGGGCTGGAACTACTACGACGACGTGAACGGCGCCTTCGGCCCGGCCGCGTGGGTGCCGCCCGCCTACACCGTGCCCGACGATCCGGACATCTGGATGATGTGGGAGCGGGACGACGACGGCGAGGACGGCCTGGCCACGAGCTGGATCGGCTGTCGCCTGCTGGGCTCGTCGCGCACGGCCGAGCCCGACTCCGGCACCGCGCCGGTGTCGTACAACGCCTGGGCCTTCCGCCACGTGCCGGCCGAGGACGACTTCTATCCGAACCCGGACGACCCCGGGGAGATCCTCGAGGGCAAGTACCAGATCATGAGCAACGGCGCCTTCACCGTGGGCGAGACCCAGGAGCGCGACTACACCATCCCGAGCGACTGGGTGGCGCTGCTCTCGACGGGGCCGTTTCCCCTGCTCGTGCCCAACGACACCCTGACGGTCACCTACGCCATCGTGGCCGGGGCCGACTCGCTGGCGCTCCTGGCCAACAGCCGCCTGGCCCAGCAGGCCTACGACAACGGGTTCGACCAGCTCGACGGGCCGCCGTCGCCGCTGCTCGAGGTCGGCACCATCGACAACTCGATCCGGCTCACCTGGGAGCCGGGCGTGCCCGTCGACGAGAACGGCGACCCCCTCGAGGCCGACGACGCGCGCCGCATGCCTGAGCACCACCTGGGCGAGCTCGACCAGCTGCCCGACTTCCAGGGCTACCGCGTGTATCGGGCCCGGCTGGCCAAGGGCCAGGTCGGCGACCCCTACGAGACGATGCAGCTCGTCGCCGAGTTCGACCTCGTCGACGGCATCGGCTTCGACACCGGCCTGCCGCCCCTGAACGCCCAGGGCCGGCGCGAATTCATCGACACGGGCCTGACCGACGGCTTCCCCTACGTCTACTCGGTCATCTCGTACTCGGCGGCCAATCCCGTGCTGGGGCTGGGCGAGCTGTCGAGCAGCCTGCACGACAACCTGGTCGAGGTGTATCCCGGCCCGGGACCGGCCGATCCGGCCGACTGGGGCGGCGTCGGCGTGTATCCGAACCCCTACCGGGCAGCGTCGCTGTTCGACGAGCGCACGGGGCGCAGCGTCGAGAAGGGCCGTCATATCTGGTTCACGGGGCTGCCGGCGCGTTCGCGGATCCGCATCTACACCGTGGCCGGCGACGTGGTCCGCACCATCGAACACGACGATCCGAATACGGGCCAGCACGACTGGGACGTGCTGAGCGACTACGGCCGCGTCATCGCCAGCGGCCTGTACATCTTCTCGGTCGAGGACCTGACGACCGGCGAGGTGCGGCGCGGGAAGCTGGTGATCATCAAGTGAGCAACCGGAGCGGCAGCATGACGGACGGAACGCGACGGCACCCGGAGGCCATGGTCCGCGCGGCGGCGGCGTGCGCGCTGCTGGTCGCGCTGGCGGCGCTGGCCGGGGGCTGCGCGCCGAACGACCCGTTCGACCCGGCCACGGTCGAGAACATCCGGCCCATCGCCGGCATGTCGGTGGCGCCGCCCGACAGCGGCACCTTCCCGGTCACGAGCTACTACCAGCGCACCTTCCACTGGCACGGCACCGATCCCGACGGCTGGGTCGTGAACTTCGACATGTCGATGCAGGTCGATCCCGTCGTGCCGGCGCCCTGGATCACCACCACGCGCACCGACACCACCGTCACCTTCGCGACCGACGACCAGGGGCGCGCCGAAGCCACCTTCTTCGTCGTCGCCCGCGACAACCGCGGCGCCCTGAGCGACACGGTCCAGGTGTACTTCCCGCTGCAGAACTCGCCGCCGGAGATCTACTTCGATCCCGACTTCGAGCCCAACTCCAACCTGCAGCGCGAGTTCACGGCCGGTGGGGACACCCTGTACTGGAACTGGGGCCACGGGAACTTCAAGTTCACCGCGTCCGACGGCGACGGCCAGGACACGATGGACGACTTCTTCCGCTACACCTTCGCCGACACCGAGCCCGACTCGACCTACGACCGCAACGATCCGCGGGCCGATCCCCTGACCAGCTGGGTCCGCGTGCGCTTCGCCGAGGCGGGCGACGACCCCACCAGCTACGGCCGCGAGTTCGAGATCACGGTTTTCGACCTGCCCGCGGGCGACCGCACGCTCACGGTGTCGGTCCGCGACGAGGGCGACTCCGACGCGCGCTTCACCTACACCTGGGAAGTGCGCGACCCGCGCAGCAACATCCTCTACATCGGCACCTCGTCGAGCATCGCCGATGCCTGCTACGGCGAATTCCTCGACGACCGCTTCGGCGCCGGCAACTGGGACTCCTACGACTTCTGGATGGGCTACCCCGACCGCCACCGGATCCTGACCGCCGTGATGAACGAGTACGACGCGGTGCTGTGGGCCGACGCCCCCACGACCACCGACCTGGTGACGGCGGCCACCTCGGTGGGCGGCGCCCTCGAGGCCTACCTCGGCGACGGCGGCAAGCTCTTCTTCGTGTCGGCGGGCGTCGTCGGCAACACGAGCCGCGTCGGCGCCGGTTTCCGGTCGACCTTCCTGGGCGTCACCTCGGCGGCCGCGCCGGTGTCGGCCCTGACCCTGCCGTCGGGCCGCTCGGCGCTGGGCCAGTGGGCCGGAGTACCCGACATGACCTCCGCGGCCTCGGTCGCGCGCGGCATCGGGATCCAGCCCATGCAGGGCACCGAGATCCTGTACCGCATGGAGGAATGCCTGCGCTGCTACAACAGCCGGCCGCCCTTCGACCCGGTCGTGGGCGTGCGGTCGCCGGCGCGGGACATCGCCGCGACGGCCCGGACCGTCACCGTCAGCGCCCAGCTCGAGTACTTCGACCGGGCCCAGGTCGTGGCCGCCCTCGGCGCCCTCTTCGACCAGGAACTGGGGGTGCCCGCGCCATGATGCGCCGCGCCCTCCTGGTCGTCGCCTGCGCGGTGTCCCTGGCCCTGGCCGGGACGCCCGCCTCCGCCCAGACGCGGCGGGCCGAGGCCCACGCGTCCCAGAACCAGGCGCCCCAGGCCCCGGTGACCATCAAGGGCCGGATCTTCGACAAGGAGTCCGGGGAGACCATGCCGTACACGAACGTGTACATCAGCGGGTCGAACATCGGCACCATGGCCTTCACCGACGGCTTCTACATCATGCGGGGCCTGCCGCCCGGCACCTACACCGTGCGGGCCTCGTACATCTCGTACGACGTGGGCGAGGAGACGGTCACCCTCGGTCCGGGCGAGGTCGTGAACCTCGACTTCCACCTGGTGGTCCACGCCATCATGGCCCAGCCCTTCTCGGTCGAGGCCGAGCGCGCCCTGGTCGAGGTCGACCGCACGGGCAGCGCCCACTTCCTGAGCAGCGAGGCCATGGAGGCCATGCCCCTGGACCAGGTCGTCGACATGATCGCCCTGCAGCCCGGCGTGACCCTGCAGGACAACGAGATCCACATCCGCGGCGGCCGCGCCGACGACACCATGTTCATCGTCGACGGCCTGAGCGTGAACGATCCCCTGGCGGGCGGCGGCTACGGCTACAACATCGATCCAGCCCTGATCAACGAGGTCGAGGTGCTCACCGGCGGCTTCAACGCGGAGTACGGCCAGGCCGTCAGCGGCGTCGTGAACGTGTCGACCAAGGAGGGCTCTGACCGCCTCGAGGGCAACTTCTCGGTCAAGCGCGACTACCTGCTGCACACCATCCCGAAGAACGACTACCGCGGCTGGGACACCCTGACCGACTTCACCGAGGCCCACAACGTCGACGTCCTGAAGGGGCTGCTCTCGGGGCCCGATCCCATCAGCGCCGGGCTGCGCAAGCTGGGGATCAACCTGCCCGGCAAGCAGTACCTGCTGGCCAGCGCCTCGGTCGACATGCGCGACGGCTACCTGCCCATCTACAGCCGGCAGAACCGCCTCGAGTCGCCCATCTACACCGACCGCTTCTGGGCGCCGCGGCAGAGCAACAACTGGAACGGCATGCTCAAGTGGACCTGGAACATGTCCACGCGCCGCAAGTTCAGCGTCACCGCCTCGCGCAACGTCATCGTCAGCCAGGGCTTCTCCCTGCCCGGCGAGGGCTACCCCATGGACTTCATCGACGGCCTCGACCGCTACCTCGTCTTCACCAACGAGAACATCCTGACCCAGGCCTACTACCGCGAGGTGATCAGCGAGAACTCGTGGTTCGAGCTCACCCTCGGGCGCAACTTCAGCCGCATGCACAACAACGTCAACGGCAACGACGACTTCACGACCTACGAGCCCTACAACGGCTGGGACGACAACGTCGGCCAGAACGACATCCTCGGGCAGGCGGAGGGCTCGGCCGACCGCTGGCACGACCACTACGTGGAGTCCTACACGGCGAAGGGGACCTACTCCTTCATGGGCTCGACGACCAACAAGTTCAAGACCGGCTTCGAGCTCTCGTTCACCGAGATGCAGTTGGTCGACCTGCAGGGCAAGACCGGCCTGCCGCCCGCCGGCCGCCTGGCGACCTACGAGGACATGTTCCGGGCCAGTCCGGTCACGGCCGCGGCGTTCTTCCAGGACACGATCGAGTACCGCGGGCTGGTCGTGAACGCCGGCATCCGCGCCGACGTGTGGGCGCCCGGCCCCGAGGTCGACTACGCCATGGCCCACGACGACGAGTTCCTCTGGATCGATCCGGACATGGCGGCGTCCTACGACGACAAGACCTTCAGCATGTTCGGCCGGCGCTGGAAGGGGCGGATCTCGCCGCGTCTGGGCCTGAGCTTCCCGGTGACGCCGAAGGACAAGTTCTTCTTCAACTACGGCCACTTCAACCAGTGGCCCCGCTTCGCCTACGTGTACCCGCAGCTGCAGGCCACGACGGTGACGGCGATCCAGCTGCTCGGCAACCCGAACCTCGACCCCAAGGTGACGGTCGAGTACGAGACGGGCATGCAGCACGAGTTCGACGGCCTGTGGAGCCTGGGCCTGACCATGTTCAACCGCGACATCTACGGCTACGCCAAGTCGACGCGGCTGAACCAGGTCTACATCGCGGCCGAGGACACGCCCGATCCCAACGACTCGAGCACGCTGCCGGTCAATCCGGTGCGCTACTTCAACGGCGACTCGGCGCGCAGCATCGGCATGGAGCTGTCGATCGTGAAGCGGACGACGCGCTGGCTCTCGGGCTCGGCGAGTCTCGAGCTGCAGCGCACCACCGGCACCAACAGCAGCGCCGACGAGGCCTACCTGCAGGCGCGCTACTCGGAATACGAGGAAGGCGACACCATCGAGAGCAGCGCCGCCCTGACGCGCGGGCCGCTGATCTGGGACAAGCCGTGGGCCATGAGCCTGAACGTCGATTTCTCGGTCTTCGACAAGGAGCGCCCGGAGATCTTCGGCTGGCGGACCCCCGCCAACTGGAGCGCCAACCTGCTCGTCACGGCCGAGTCGGGGCAGCGCTACACGCCGTACCTGGGCTTCACCAACGACGACCCTATCAACGGCAAGGCCATCGACGGCGAGCTGAACAGCGCCATCGGGCCCTACCGCAGCTCGGTGAACCTGCGGCTCAACAAGTTCTGGCGCTACGCCGGCGGCGGCAAGGTCACGGTCTACCTCGAGGCCCGCAACATCTTCAACCACAAGAACTACCGCCGGGTGAACCCCTGGACGGGCAAGGGCTACGAGCTGGGCGACTACAACCCGACCTGGAGCAAGAACAACGAGATCGGCGGCGTCTGGGCCGACACCAACAGCGAGGCCTACGCCAAGACGGTGGTCAACCCGAGCTACATCGAGAATCCCCGCCTGCTGCTGTGGGGGGTGAGCTACTCGTGGTGAGCGCGGTGCGGCATTACCGGATCGTCCTGGCGGGTCTCCTGCTCGCCGCGGGGCTGGCGTGCGCGACGGTCGCGCGGGCGGGCGACCTGCTGCGCCTGTACGGCGAGGAGAACGTGGGGGCGGCCGGCGGCCAGTTCCTGCGCGTGCCGGTGGGTGCCCGGGCCGTGGCCCTCGGCAAGGCCTACTCGGCCCTGGCCAACGACGGCTCGGCGCCGTTCTGGAATCCGGCGGGCATCAACCACACGCCGGGACGCCACAACTTCTTCTTCAGCCACAGCGAGTACGCGGCGGGCATCGACCTGGAGCACCTGGCCTGGCACACCCGGCGCCAGAACTTCGCCTTCGCCCTGTCCATGGGCGTGCTGCGGTCGGGCGACATCGAGCGCACCGACGAGTTCCACCAGGAAGGCACCGGCCAGTACTTCAACGCCAACCAGTTCTTCGCCGGCCTGACCGTCTCGCGCGCCATGACGGACCGCTTCTCGGTCGGCGTCACGGGCAAGTACTACCAGGAGAATCTCGACGAGTACCAGCTCAAGTCGGTGCTCTTCGACGTGGGCATCATGTACTTCCTGGGCCTCGGCGACACGCGTGTCGGGTTCTCGGCGCGGAACTTCGGCGGCGACCTGCGCCCCGGCGGCACGCCTCCGACCCTGTCGGACGGCTACGTGCCCGGCACCGAGTTCCAGAGCTTCGCCGCTCCCACCGAGGGCATCTTCGGCGCCGCCCGCACCTGGGAGCTCGGCCGCGAGATCGGCTTCCTGACGACGGCCGACTTCAGCCATCCCTCCGACGCCAAGGAAAGCTTCCGCATGGGCGGCGAGCTGGGCCTGCGCCGGATGCTCTTCCTGCGCGCCGGCTACGAGACGAGCCGGGTCGAGGGCGGCTTCTCGGCGGGATTCGGGCTGCAGCTCGTGCGCAAGCAGATGAACCTGCGCATCGACTACGCCTACAGCGACATGGGCGCCTTCGGCACCATCCACTACTTCTCGATCGACCTGTCGCCGCTGCACAAGCGCCGCGACCCGGATGCGTGGCGGAGGCGGGACCGATGACACGTCTGCTGCGGACCAGCCTCGCCACCGCCGCCCTGCTGGGCGCCTGGATCGTCTGCCTCGGCGGCTGCGGCGAGAAGATCGCCCTGCCCGTGCCCGAGGGGCAGTTCGGCATCTACGACTACCTGTACAAGGACGAGTTCGCCCCCGCCGGCGAGATCCGCCAGCTCAAGTACGGCATCGGCGGCCTCTACATCCTCGAGCCCGGACGGCTCGTGCGGTACAACAACGACTTCGAGGAGCTCCAGACGTACGAGGGGCTCGGCGACGCCACGGCGATCTGCTTCTACGACCAGAAGTTCCTCGTCTTCGTCTGGGACGGCGCGAGCAGCACCCTGAGCTGGCACAACGCCGCGTCGCTCGAACTCGAGGGCTCGGTGAACCTGGCCGAGGTGACCGCCGTCGCCGACATGGCGACCAACGCCGCCGGCCTCGAGCAGGCGCCCTGGGCCGAGACCTTCCTCTATCTCTCCGATCCGGCGGCCGAGGTGGTGCACCGCTACACCTTCGACGAGTTGAACGGCCTGCTCACCTTCGGCTACCTGACGACGAACAGCGGCGACGGCGCCCGCTTCGCCCACGCCCCGGCGGGGCTGCTCTCCGACGCCGAGGGCCGCATGCTGGTCTGCGACCAGGACTCCCTGCGCAACTGGGTGATCCGCTTCGACGCCACGCCCGACGAGACCGACGTCACGCCCGATCCCAACGACCAGGATCCGCTGCGCGGACTCACCTATCCCTTCCGCGACTCGGGCTGCATCAACCCGCCGGCCGGCGACTTCGTGCTGGGCTCGGCGCCGACCGCCTGCACGGGCGACGGCGGCTGGGTCGGCGGTCCGAGCAGCCTGGCCGGGGAGTTCGACCGGCCCTCGGCCCTGACCCGCGACGGCCAGGGCCGCCTGTTCGCGGTCGACCGCGGCAACGACCGCTTCCAGGTCTTCGGCTACTCCGGCGACGACGGCGACTGGCTGTACGAGTTCCAGTTCGGCTCGGACGAGACGCTGCCGGACCCCGTCTCGATCGGGCTCTTCGACGTGACCTCCGAATCGCCGCCCTTCTACGCGGCGTACGTCTTCGTGCACCTCGGCGAGAGCAACCGGGTCATCAAGCTGATCTCGACCGAGTACCAGGCCAAGCTCGACGAGGACGTGCCGCCGGAAGACCTGCCCTGATCCCGGCGCCCGTTTCCCCGGGTTCCCGGGCGCGGATTCTGTGGTAGTCTGGAACACCCGATCATCCGTTTCCCGAACCGGCTGGAGAGCCCATGCTCGGCCCCATCACCGGCGACATCATCGGCTCGACCTTCGAGTTCAACCGCACCAAGTCGCCCGATTTTCCGCTCTTCCCCGAGGGCAGCCGCTTCACCGACGACACGGTGCTGACGGTGGCGACGGCGTTCAGCCTGCTCACCGACGGCGACTGGGCCGCCAACTACCGGCTCTTCGGCCGGCTCTATCCGCTCGCGGGCTACGGCGCGAGCTTCCGCAAGTGGCTCGCCGAAGGGGGCAGCGGGCCCTACAACAGCTGGGGCAACGGCTCGGCCATGCGCGTCGCGCCGGTGGCATGGGCCTTCGACACCGAGCAGGCGGTGCTCGCGACGGCGCGCGACTCGGCCGCCGTGACCCACGACCACCCCGAGGGCATCAAGGGCGCCCAGGCCACCGCCCTGGCCGTCTTCCTGGCCCGCCAGGGCGCCGACAAGGAGACCATCCGGGCCGAGATCAGCGGCCGCTTCGGCTACGACCTCGATCGCGCCACCGACGAGATCCGGCCCTGCTACGCCTTCGACGTGTCGTGCCAGGGCTCGGTGCCCGAGGCGCTGATCTGCTTCCTCGAGGCCGACGACTGGCTCGACGCCGTGCGGCGGGCCGTTTCCCTCGGCGGCGATGCCGACACCATGGCCTGCATCGCCGGCGCCGTGGGCGAGGCCTTCTGGGGCGGCGTGCCCGCGCCGCTGGCCGACCGCGCCCGCTCCATGCTGCCCATCCACCTGGCCGAGATCGTGGCCGATTTCGAGGAGGCCCACATGGCGCCGCCCGCCGGGAAGGACGACGCGTGAGCAACCGCGAACTGAAGCAGCGCTTCCCCCGCCGCGAGGAGCCGGCGACGCCGTTCTTCGTCTCGGTCGCCGGGAACATCGGCGTGGGCAAGAGCATGATCACGACCATGATCGGCGAGGTCTTCGGCTGGAAGATGTTCTTCGAGCCGGTGATCACGAACCCCTACCTCGACGACTACTACCGGGACATGAAGCGCTGGAGCTTCCACCTGCAGGTGTACTTCCTCAGCCAGCGCTTCGAGGTGCAGAAGCAGATCCTGGAGAAACCCACCAGCGCCGTGCAGGACCGCACCATCTACGAGGACGTCGAGATCTTCGCCCCGGTGCTGCACCGCCGGGGCTGCATGGACGACCGCGACTACGAGAACTACCGCGAGGTCTTCCGCAACATGGTCGGCTTCCTCAGTCCGCCCGACCTGATCATCTACCTGCAGGCGCGGCCGGAGACGGTGCTCGAGCGCATCCGCTCGCGCGGGCGCAGCTGCGAGTCCGACATTCCCCTCGACTTCCTGCAGGACCTGCACGCGGCCTACGGCGACTGGATCGAGCGCGCACCGGCGCTCTGCCCGGTGCGCTCCATCGACACCGAGGTCGTGAACCTGCGCGACGATCGCGCCGCCCAGATCGAGCTGCTCGAACTGATCCGCGAGCTCCACCAGGAGAAGCACGACCGCCAGAACGGCAACGGGAGCTGACGTGAGAACCGGCGACTACCGACCCAGCGACCTGCTGCGGGGCCCGGCCATCGGCGACGACCTGCTGCGGGCCCTGCCCAAGACCGACCTGCACGTCCATCTCGACGGTTCCCTGCGCCTGGAGACCTTCATGGAGCTCGGCCGGGCCGAAGGCATGGACATGCCCGATGACCCGGCCGCGGTGCGGGCCCGCTACTTCCCGGCCGAGCGCGCCTGCGTCGTCGACGACTTCCTGGCCCACTTCGACCACACGGTCGCCGTGCTCCAGACCGAGGCGAACCTCGTCCGCGTGGCCCGGGAACTGGCCGAGGACTTCGCGGCCGACGGCGTGCGCTGGGTCGAGGTGCGTTTCTGCCCGCTGAAGCACACCACGCGGGGCCTGACGGCCGACGGCGCCGTGGCCGCCGTGCGCGAGGGCCTGCGGCAGGCCGAGGCGAGCACCGGCATCCGGGGCGGCATCATCATCACGGGGATCCGCACCATCGATCCGGCCGATTCGCTCGACCTCGCCCGCCTGGCCACCGCCTGGCGCCGGCGCGGCGTCGTGGCCTTCGATCTGGCGGGCGCCGAGGAGGACCATCCGGCCAAGCGCCACCTGGCCGCGTTCTACCACGTGATGAACAACAACCAGAACGTGACCATCCATGCGGGGGAGGGCTTCGGCCCGGCCTCGATCCACCAGGCCCTGCACCGCTGCGGGGCCAACCGCATCGGGCACGGCGTGCGGCTCGAGGAGGATCCCGACCTGATGGCCTACGTGGCCGACAATCGCGTGCCGCTCGAGGTTTGCCTGAGCAGCAACCTGCAGAGCTGCATCGTGTCGGACCTGGCCGAGCACCCGTTCCGCTACTACCTGTCCGAGGGGCTGCGCGTGTGCCTGAACACGGACAACACCCTCTTCGCGCGCACCTCGCCCGCGCGCGAGCTGCGGCTGGCCGTCGACACCTTCGACCTGACCCTGCTCGAGACCGAGAACCTGCTGCTCAACGGCTTCAAGAGCGCCTTCCTGCCCAACCAGGAGCGGGCGAAGCTGATCGTGGCGGCGCTGGAGGAGTTCGCGGCGCTGCGGATCCGCCACGGCCTCGACGCCGCCGCCGATCCGCGAAAGGACTTCTCATGAACGATCGCCTGCAGCGCCTGTCCGGCGCGTGGCGCGACCGCGTCGGCGCCGCCGTCACCTTCCTGGCCGACCGGGGCTACACCGGACGCGTGGGGCTGGTCCTGGGCAGCGGCCTGGGCAATTTCGTCGATGCCGTGGACGACGCCGAGGCCATCGCCTACGGCGACATCCCGGGCTACGCGACGACCTCGGTGGCCGAGCACAAGGGGCGGCTGGTGAAGGGCACCGCCGGCGGCGTGCCGGTGGTGGTGATGCAGGGGCGGCTGCACCCCTACGAGGGCCTGCCGGCCGCCGAGCTGCTGCTGCCCACCGCCGTGCTGGCCTGCCTGGGCATCGACGTGGCCGTGGTGACCAACGCGGCCGGCGGACTGAACCGCTACTACCGGCCGGGCGACCTGATGGTCATCCGCGACCAGATCGACCTGCACCTGGCCGACCCGCTGCGCGGTCTGCTCGCGCAGCCCTTCGCCCCGGCGGCGGGCACCGACGAGGCGACCCACACCCGGCTGGCGGCGATCGGCCGCGCCGGCGGCGTACCCGACCTCTTCGACCCGGTCCTCGCCGACCACCTCGTGGCCGCGGCCGCCGCCTGCGGCGTGCCCATGCACGCGGGCACCTACGCGTCCATGCCCGGCCCCGCCTACGAGGCCAAGGCCGAGATCGGCCTGCTGCGCCGCATCGGCTGCGATGCCGTCGGCATGTCGACGGCACCGGAGACGGTGCTGCTGAAAAGGCTGGGGGTGGCGCCGGTGGGCCTGAGCTGCATCACGAACCCGGCCCGCGAGACCGGCCAGCCCGAACTCTCGCACCAGGACGTGGTCGAGGTCGGCGCCATGGTGCGCGACCGCATGGCCAAGCTGCTGCTCGACTTCCTGCCGCGGGTGGCGGGCTGACGGCGCCGGACCGGCATGGCCGGTCCTCAGCGGCTCAGCACGCCCACCACGAACTCGATCAACACGCCCATGACGATCGGCGCCAGGTAGGAGCCGACGAACTTGCGGATGTTCGCCTGGTCGAAGGGCCAGACGGGAAACGCGCGGGTCGCGTCGTGCAGCTCCCGGATCGCCTTGAGGCGTTCGATGGCGGGGGCCGGGTCGTCGGGTGACTCCAACAGGTGCACGCTGTCGGGGTACTCCGCGTCCCAGCGGGCGGCGATGCGCGCCAACCAGTCCGTCTTCGCGGCGTTCATGGCCTTGGACGCCGTGGCGAGCACCTGGAAGAAGACGAGCGGGGAGGCGATGGCGTAGAGGATCGCCGCCACGACGATGTCCACCGAGACGGTGTACGACAGGACCGACCCGGCGGCGAGGCTGCGCGTGTAGGGCGTCACCGCGCACAGCATGACGCCCACGACGCTGATCAGGTAGACGAGTCCGAGGGCGAACTCGGCCAGGGGCGCCAGCCCGCCGACCCCGTCCGGGTGCAGCGGCCGCACGTTGGCGCCGCCCCGGAAGACGTCCCGCAGGCAGACGATCATCATCCAGCAGGCGAGCAGCACCGAGACGATGCAGAACATGAGCAGCGCCGCCCAGACCTGGGCCGCGACGATCGCCGCCGGTCCGGCGGTGTACCAGATGCCGGCCGGCATGGCCCGGTACTTCAGGCCCATGGCGACGAGCACGATCACGAAGGCGGCCAGGGCGCCGAGGAAGACGCGACGGCGGTCGAAGCGCGCGATGATCGCGGCGACCCAGTCGCACGCGCCGGCCTCCCCGTCAGCCGCCGCGTCGTCGGCATCGCCCGCGCCGTCCGCGCCGGCGGCGCCGCAACGGCCCAGCGGGTCGGTCAGCACCTCGTTGTCGCGCAGACCGCGGAACACGGCCGCGATGCCGTGGGGCAGCCAGAGGTAGAAGGTGAAGATCAGCCAGCCGAAGATGAAATTGGTGTAGACGGAGGGGTCGGCGACGAAGCCGATGACCTTCTCCGTCGAGAAGAGGTGGCCGTCGGCGAAGGCCGCGCCCGCCCGCAGCGCCTGCAGCACGGTGGTGGCGAGGAGCGCCCAACCGACGCAGGCCCATGCCCGCTGCAGGCGGGCGCCCGACAACGGGAAGGCATGCGGCATGATCCTGGCTGGCGTCGGATGCGACATGCGAACCGGTTCCGTTGGGGTGGGGGCGCCTGCTCCCTCCGCGGCAGGCCGCGTGCGACGCCGGACTTCAGCATAGGCGATGCGGGGTGGATCCGTCCACCGTCCCGCCGGACTAGCGCGGCAACGGGTCCATGATCTGCAGCCGGCCCTGGGCCCGCCGCACGGAGTAGATGTAGCCCTCGCCGTCGGGCGTGATGAAGACCCGGTCGATGGTGAAGACGCCCGACGGATCCAGCGGCATGATCTCCAGGTGCAGCCGACGCGCCCCGGTCTCCGGGTCGACCACGTGGACCCGAGCCGGCAGCGATGCGGCGGCGAGCACGTAGAGCTCGCGGTCGTCCGCCGTGAAGCCCAGCACCTCCTCGTCGGGAGCGATCCCGTTGACCGGGTGGGGGCCCGAGCCGTCCAGCCCGAACCAGGCCACGCCGCCGTCCGCATCGCTGACCACGAGACGCGACCCGTCCGCGGCCACGGCGAAGCGGCGGGTCGAGAGGGCGAAGTCCGGGCCGATCAGGGGCACCGGGTCGGCGTTCGCGTCGAGGTCGAACAGCGCGATCGTGCGCCTGCCGTCGGCCTCCGTGACGGGGGTGACGATGCGGCCCCAGGGGCCGGAACCGCCGATCCAGGTCCCGGTGGCGGCGGTGAACTGCGTCGCGCCCGACTTGACGGCGCGGACCTCGCCCGCCCCGACCGGCATGATCTCGACGGTCCGCCGGCCCTCGCCCGCGAACCGCCCGACGCACAGATGCCTGCCGTCCGGGGAAAGGGCGATCACGCTTCCGTTGCCGAGCATCACCGCGGGCGCGCCGTCCAGGGGCCGGGCGAAGATGGCGTACCCGCCCTGGTCGAAGAAGTTGCCCTCCTCGAAGACCGCGAGGCGCCCGTCCCGGGTGATCCCGCGCGGCGTGGACCAGTCGAGCCAGCTGATGTTCGTCTCGGCGGCGGCCCCCGGCGCCCGCCCGATCAGTTCCCGGCGGTTCAGGCCGGTGAGCACCAGCATGCGGCCCTGGTCGTCCATGTCCACCGGACTGAGCCCGATCGGGGCCTCGTAGACCCGCCGCGCCTCGCGGCCGGGCTCGTGGATCCGCAGCGTGTTGCCGCTCGAACTCCACAGCCTGCGGCCGTCCGGATCCCACAGCACGCCCCAGACGCCGCCGAAACCGAGGTCCTCGACCTCGCCGTCGCGGCCCACGACGCGGATGAAGGAGATGTTGTCGCCCCGGGTCGGGCACTCGGCGATGGCCACGCGGTCGCCGTCAGGATGCACCCGCACGCAGCTGATCCAGCCCGAGGTGGTGAAGATCACCTTGCCGATGGGGTACTCGAGCTGCACGCGCCCGTCGACCTCGCGGGCGACGGCCAGGTTCACGTCGTCGGGGGCCCAGTCGGCCCGCATGACGTTCTCGAGGATCGGGCGCGGCGCGGCGCCGCCCGGGGGCATGATCGCCAGGGTGCCGCTGGCCTCCCAGCCCACGCCCTGCCGCCGGTCGAGCATCACCGCGACCTTGCCCGACGGCGACACGGCCAGGAGGTCGGCGCCCGGCATGTCGAGCGACTGGGCCACGGGGAAGCCCGGCGTGGCGGCGTAGAGATCGATCCGCTCCTTCTCCCAGGCCGCCGCGTAGATGGCGGCCCCGTCCGAGCTCGTGAAGCGGGCGTTGGTGATCACGCCGCGCCGCGAGCTGAGGCCGGTGAAGTCCGGGACCACGGCGGGCGCGTCCGGCCCGCGGCCGAACCAGCCGGCGGCCGCGCCGATGACGACGCCGGCCAACACGAGGCCCGCGATCAGCGCCGGACCCGCCCGGCGCCGCGGCGCCACGTCGCGCAGGGCGGCGGCGCTGCCGGTCGAGACGACCGAGCCGGACAGGGCTTCCAGGGCGAAGGCGAGGTCGTGGGCCGAGTGGAAGCGCTCGCCGGGCTCCTTCTCCAGGCAGCGCCGGATGATCGTGGCCAGGGCCGGCGGCACGTCGGGCACGAGCCCGGACAGCTCCGGCGGCTCCTCCTTCAGCACCGCGGTCATGGTCTCGACCGGCGTCTCGCGGTGGAAGGGGCGCTGACCGCCGACCATCTCGTACAGCAGCGAGCCGAAGGAGAAGATGTCCGAGCGGTTGTCCGTCGGCCGCCCGCGCACCTGCTCGGGGGCCATGTAGTCGGCGGTGCCCATGACCGTGCCCGGGGCGGTGATGTTGGTCATGGTGGCCAGCTCGGCCGCCGAGCCCTCCTCGGGGTCGGCGCCCACCGAGGCCAGGCCGAAGTCGAGGATCTTGGCCCGGCCCGTCTCGTCGAGGAAGACGTTCTCGGGTTTGAGGTCGCGGTGCACGATGCCCTTGTCGTGGGCGGCGGCCAGGCCGCGGGCGATCTGGCGGCCGAACTCGGTGGCCTTGCGCGGGGGCAGGGCCCCGTCGGCCAGCCGCGCGCGCAGCGATCCGCCCCGCAGCAGCTCGGTCACGATGAACGCGTGCCCGTCGGCCGAGCCGAAATCGTACACGGCCATGATGTTGGGGTGGGAGAGGGCGGCCACGGCCTTGGCCTCGCGCTCGAGGCGTGCCAGGTGGGCCGGATTGTCCGCGAGGCTCGCCGGCAGCACCTTCACCGCCACGTCGCGCTCGAGATTCGTGTCGCGGGCCTGGTAGACCTCTCCCATGCCCCCGGCCCCGATGGCCTTCTCGATGCGGTACTGGTTGAGCCGACTGCCGGACTCGAGCTTCATGGCGCCCCGTTCCCTGCGATCTCCGCGGTGGCGCACCCGGTGCGGGTGCGCCGCGTGACGTCACCGAAGCTACCATCGAATGGGGAGGGGGACCAACCGGATTCGGGGGGCGCCGGGCGTCCGGGGGACGGGAAGGCGCAGCGGCGGCCCATTGGTCGCCGCTGCCGGGCGAGATTCCCTTTGTCGATCGCTCCCTGATCGCCGCCGGGTTCGCGGGGCCCGGCGATGCCGGCGCCGGACCCAATCCCCCGCGCGAGGTTCCGTGATCCGCGCCCGGTCTTCTGTGACTTTCGTCACAGTTGCCGCCGAAAAGCGACGCCATGTCACGCTTTGGAGCCGCCTGGTCCGGGAATCCCGCGTCTGGACGATGGAATCCCGGATCGATTGTGGTATGATGCCCGGGACGACGCGGCGCCCGCGGGGGCTCGGCGCCGCCTGCGCCCTTCCATCCATCAGGACGCGATCGGGACATCACGACCAAGACCGAGATCCTCGAGAAATTCGACTTCTACCGCGACGCGACCCCGGAGCTGCGCAACCTGCTCTTCAACGGCGGCAACGTGGTGAATCTCGATGCCGGCTCGTACTTCGTCCACGAGGGCTGCCCCCTCGACGGCATCGCCATCGTGGGCAAGGGGCGCCTGCGCGTCTACAAGTCGAGCAGCTCGGGCCGCGAGATCACGCTCTACGAGGTGCGGGCGGGGCAGCTCTGCCTGCTCAACGTGCTGGCCATGCTCACCGGGGCCCCGGCGCCCGCCTCGGCCCGCGTCGAAGAGCAGGTGACGGCGTTGCTCGTGCCCAACGACCGGTTCCGCGGCTGGATCGGCACCGAGGCCGCCCTGCGCAACTACGTGCTCGGCGTGGTGGCCGGCGGTGTCGTCGACGTCATGAGCCTGGTCGAGGAGATCGCCTTCAAGAAGCTCGATGTGCGCCTGGCGGAATACCTGTGCCAGAACCTCATCGTCGGACCGGGACAGGCCCGCGAACTGAAGGTCACCCACGAGGCCATCGCCGCCGAACTGGGCAGCGCCCGCGAGGTCATCAGCCGCCTGCTCAAGGAGTTCGAGCGCCAGGGAGCCGTGGTGCTGGGCCGGGGTCGGCTCGCCATGGCCGATCGGGCGACCCTCGAGGCGCTCGCCGCCCATTAGGGAATCCGCGGCCGGGACACCACGTCCCGGCCGCCCCGTTTTCCCGCCGCCGATTCTGGCCATTCGGTGACTATGTCACTGAAAACAATCTTCAAAATCAATACATTGCAGGGGTGGCCGCTTCACCGTGTTCCGAGCGGGAGGTTCGACCCCGATGTTCCGCGCGAGTCCCACCCCGACCCGCCGTCCCCAACCGCGGCCGTTCGACGTCCGCGGCGCCCTGCGCCGGATTCCCCTGGCGCCCGCCCTCGGCCTGCTGGCGTTCATCGCCGGCCTGGTCCTCATGGCCGGGCACGCCCTCGCGCTGCCCCGCTACACCGCGCGCTACGGCCAGGACTGCATCCTCTGCCACGTGAATCCGACGGGCGGCGGCATGCGGTCCCTCTACGCCAGCGCCTACCTGGTGCCCGAGGAGATCGCCGCCCGCAACGGCGCCGACGACGCCCTCGGCGCCTTCGATCCCGCCCTGAACGAGTACGTCACCGTGGGCGCCGACCTGCAGCCCGTCCTGACCGACCAGTGCGTGACCTGTCATGGCGATTTCGGCAACGGCGGGCTCGACATGCGGGTGGGGGTCAGCCGATCGAACCTCGTCGGCGTGACCTCGTCGAACTACGGGATCGTCCGGGTCGTGCCGGGCGATCCCGGGGCCTCGCTGCTGATGCGGAAGCTGAGCGGAGCGGCGGGCGTGGGGTCCGAGATGCCGCCCGGCCAGGCGCTCGCGGACTCCACCCTGGCCATGTTTCGCAGTTGGATCGAAGCGGGCGCGCCGGACAACTAGGTCCGGCCTCCCGTGCGGCCCCACCGGTGGGACGGGGGTGCACCCCTTCACCCGTCCGCCGGTGGGGCGGTTCCGCAGGGCCGGCTGCCCCGCCCTATTTCAACTCGATGAAGAGATCCTCGACCTTCAGCTGGTCGCGGTCGTCGAAGTCGATGAAGCCGACCACCCGGTAGGTGCCGCGTGCGACCGGCTGGCGGTTCGAGCGCGAGATCTGCTGCTCCCAGAGCAGGGTCGTGCGGATCGACTCGCCGGCGCCGAGGCTGGTCTTGTCCCGGGTGCCGTCGCCGTCGACGAAGTGGGAATAGTTGTCGTCGCTCCTGATGTTCACGGACAGGTTCGGGTAGCGGGCCGGGTCGCCGCGCTGGAAGTCGAGGGCGATGGGGGCGTTGCCCGTGTTGCGCAGCACCATGGTGACGACGACGTCCTCGCCGAAGGCGTAGCTGGCCTTGTCGGTGCCGACGGTCAGCTGCAGGCCGCCATCGGTGGTGCTGGCATTGTGGGCGCCGGCGGCCGGCGCGGCGGGGTTGTCGTCGCTCGAGCAGCCGGTCAGGGCCAGGCCGAGGAGCAGCAGGACGGTCAGGACGGGCAGGCGCGGGGTCTTCATGGTGGTCTCCTTCTTCCGGGGTCGCTCAGGGTCGACTTGGTCTTCGGAAGGACATGCGCCGCCCGGGGGGCGAGTGCGCAATCACCGGGAAAATCTGTTCCGCGATCCGGTCGGCTCAGCCGGTCATGCCCCGGATGTTCATCTGCTCGCGCCGCTCGTGGGCCTCCTGGGCCTCGATGGACAGGGACGCGGTGGGGCGGGCCTCGAGGCGGGCCAGGCCGATGGGCTTGCCCGTGTCGGCGCAGTAGCCGTAGGTGCCGTCCTTCAGGCGCTCGAGGGCCTCGTCGATCTTGGCGATGAGCTTGCGCTCGCGGTCGCGGGTGCGCAGCTCGAGGGTGCGGTCGATCTCGTCGTTGGCCTGGTCGACGAAGTCGGCGGCCTGGCGGTCGGCGCCGCTCAGGGTGGTGCGCGTCTCCTGGTAGTCCTCGAGCAGCTCGTCGCGCCAGGCGACCAGCTTGCGCCGGAAGTACTCGCGCTGCTTCTCGTTCATGAACGGCTCGTCGGCGGAGGGCTTGTAGCCCTGGGGCAGCTTGACACTCATGGTGCGACCTCGGGCGCGGGCGCCGGATGCGGGTTCTCGGTCAGCCCTGGGCGGGCCGAAAGTCGGCGGAATATACGCCAGATCGGCCGCCGGGGCAATCCCCCCCGGGCCGTTCGGGCGGCGGTGTTTTTTGGCGTGGCTTCCGGCGCGATCGATGGCATATTACGGCGGCGAGGAGCCCCGCGCCGGGGCCCCCCCGGAGGCCCGCACCCGTTCGAACCGGAGCCCGCATGAGCCCAGTCTACGACGCGTCCCGCCGCCCCCTGAACGCGTTCGACCTCGAGGCCGACGACCTCATTGCCGACAAGTACGTGGTGGTCGAGCGTCTGGGCCAGGGCTGGGAGGGCGAGGTCTACCTGGTGCGCGAGCGCAGCACGCGCATCGAACGTTCGCTGAAGCTCTTCTTCCCCCAGCGCAATCCGGGCAACCGCACCCTGCGCCGCTACGCCAAGAAGCTGCACAAGCTGCGCCACTGCCCGATCCTCATCCAGTACCACAACCAGGAGCGCATCGAGTTCGCCGGCCGCACGGTCGACCTGCTCGTGAGCGACTACGTGGAGGGCGAGCCCCTGAGCGCGTTCCTCAAGCGCCAGCCGGGCCGGCGCCTCGGGTTCTTCCAGGGGCTGCACCTGCTGCACGACCTGGCGGTGGGCCTGGCGCCGATCCACGCCAGCGGCGAGTACCACGGCGACATCCACGACGACAACATCATCATCCGGCGGCGGGGCCTCAGTTTCGAACTGCGCCTGCTCGATCTCTACGATCGCGGCGGGTCCAGCGCCAAGGGCATGCGCACCGACGTCCACGACATGATCCGCATCTTCTACGACGCCATGGGCGGCGCGCGGCTCTACGCGAGCCATCCCCCCGAGATCAAGGGCATCTGCTGCGGCCTGAAGAAGTCGCTCATCGACCGCAAGTACCGCACCGCCGGCCAGCTGCGCGAGTACCTCGAGCAGATGGAGTGGCACACGCGCTGAGCCGGCGCGGGCCGGATCAGGCCTTCTCTTGCCGCTCCTCGGGCAGGCCCTCGTACATGATGTTCACGATCCGCCATTCCCCGTTCACCCGCATCAGGTGCAGGTAGTCGAACCACACCGAGCCGGTGAGCTTGGCCGCGGCGATGCCGTCGGTCACCCGGTACACCTCGACCTCGCAGCGGGCCCGGGCCGGGTCGAAGCCCCAGTGGGCGTTGAAGCGCTCGCCCAGGATGGCGATCTCGTCCCAGGAGATGCTGCCCAGCCAGTTGAAGTCCACCGACTCGTGGCTCTCGACCGTCCGTTTGGAGAGCTGGGAGTGGCAGGTGCCCTGCACCTTGGCGCCGTCCTTCTCGTAGAAGCCGATCCCGTAGTCGCGCACCACGCGGGCCACCGCCTCGTCGTCGTCGTGGGTCGGGGCCGGGGGCGCCGCGCCGACCTCAGCCAGGGGCAGCAGCGCCGAGTCGGCCACCAGCCAGCGGCCGTCGAAGTGGATCACGTGGACGTAGTCGACGGCGTCCTCCATCACCATCACCGCCGAGGCCGTGCGGGCTTCCAGGTCGAAGACGGTGATCCCGGCCCGGCCCGCCGCAGGGTCGTCGAGCCGGGCCCGGTTGTGGGGGGTGGCGGTGAAGCGCAGCTGGTCCGGCGTGAACTCGCGCAGCCACTGCCGCGATTCCTGGCCCCAGTAGCGGTCCTGGAGCATGCGGCGGGCCAGGCGGGGGTGCACCCGGGCCCGCACGGCGGCCTCATCGCCGGCGTACCTGGCCAGGACGTACTCGTGCAGGGCGGCCTCCACGGCCTCGGCGGTCACGGGCTCGGGGGCGGGGGCGGGGGCGGCGCGCAGCGGCGCGGCGGCCGCGAGCAGCAGCAGGCTGGTCAGGACGAATCGGCGCATGGTCTTCCTTCCGCGGGTGGGGGTGGAAGAGCGCATACGGGAACGATCCGGTCCGGGTTGCAGGGCGCCGCCGGGCCGGCGCCCGGGGGCGGGCACTAGTCCGCCAGGAAGTCGAAGATGTTGCCCAGCGTGCTGCTGTCGGCCTGGTACAGCTCGGTGTAGCGGCAGCGGGTGCAGCTGACGGTGGTGAAGCGCTTGCTCTGCACGTTGAAGACCTTCGTGAAGAAGCCGCCCGTGGCGCGCATCTCGCTGGAGGTGAAGGCCGTGTTCTGGCATTTCGGGCAGGTGTAGCCCTGGGCGACGTGACTCCGGTTCATGGCAATCCTTTCTGTATTTCGAAAGCCGATTGTTTATAATACCCGCCGTACGCGACCGATATTCCCCGCTTTCCCGCGAAAGGACCGTCCCATGCGCCGTTATCTCGTGGCCGGCAACTGGAAGCTGAACCTCGGACCCGCCGCCGGCGTCGAGCTCGTGCGCGGCATCGCCGGCCTGCTGGAGGGCCGCACGCTGCGCGGCGACGTGCTGGTGTGCCCGCCCTACGTGACGATCCCCGCGGTGGCCGCCGTGGCCCAGGGCGATCCGGTGCTTTGCGGCGCCCAGGACTGCGCCGACCAGGACCAGGGCGCCTTCACGGGCGAAGTCTCGCCGAACCTGCTCAAGGAGGCCGGGGCGCGCTACGTGATCATCGGGCACAGCGAGCGCCGCCAGTACCAGGGCGAGGGCGACGACCTCTTCGTCCGCAAGATCAACCTGGTGCATGCGGCGGGGCTGAAGGCCATCTTCTGCTACGGCGAGAAGCTCGACGAGCGCAAGGCGGGCCGGGCCCGCGACGTGGTCAAGGCCCAGCTCGAGGGCGTGCTGCCGCGGCTCGAGTCGGCCGACGCCTACAACACGGTGCTGGCCTACGAGCCGGTCTGGGCCATCGGCACCGGCGAGACTGCGACGCCCGACCAGGCCCAGGAGATCCACGCGGTCAGCCGGGGCATCGTGGGCGACCTGCTCGGGGCGGGCACGGCCGACTACATGCGCATTCTCTACGGGGGCAGCTGCAAGCCGGACAACGCCCGGGAACTTTTCGCCCTGCCGGATGTCGACGGCGGACTGATCGGGGGCGCCTCGCTCAAGGCCGCCGACTTCGTGGGGATCATCGACGGGGCCGAGGCCAACGCGGGCTGAGCCCGCCGGGAACAACGGCGCCCCCGGGGGCGCGAGAGGACATGACGGCATGCGGAACCTGATGCGCGGATTGATGCTGGTGCTCACCCTGGCCGGGCTGGCCGGCAACTCGTTCTCGCAGGGGCGGGGCGGCGGCTTCGCGGGGGACTCCCTGGAACCGGCGATCCACCCGCTGGCGGAGAACGTGGAGATCCTGCGGCTCGAGAACGGGATGGACGTCATCCTGATGCGCAATCCGGGCCAGCCCATGGTGGGCGTCTACACCCAGGTGAAGGTGGGCTCGGCCTGGGAGGACTACCGCACCAGCGGCATGAGCCACATGCTCGAGCACCTGCTCTTCAACGGCAGCGACAAGTACACCCAGGAGGAGCTGTACGACAAGGCCGACCAGGCGGGTGCCTACAACAACGCCAACACCGCGCGCTTCTTCACCAACTTCATGATGGTCGTGCCGGCGGCCGCCCTCGAGACCGGCCTCGACCTGCAGTCGCAGATGCTCTTCCACTCGCTGATCCCGGCCGACAAGTTCGAGAAGGAGAAGGGCATCGTCGTCGGCGAGCTGGTGCAGGCCCGCGACTGGCCCGGACACGCCAAGGAGAAGGCCCTCGAGCAGGCGCTGTGGGAGGGTTCGAGCCTCGAGCTGCCCACCCTGGGCACCAAGAGCACCATCGAGCACATGGAGCGCGACGACGTCTACCAGTTCTACCGCAAGTGGTACGTGCCCAACAACATGGTGCTGACCCTGGCGGGGAATTTCGATCGCGACGAGGCCCTCGCGCTGCTCGAGACCTACTACGGCGGCGTGGCGCCCGGCACGGTCGAGCGCAGCCCGTTGCGGCCGGTGCGGCCGATCGAGAACGCCACCTCCGCCAGCCGCCGCGTCGGCGACGAGCGCGTGCTGGCCCTGGCCTTCGACGCGCCCAGCTACGGCCTGCCCGACTACTTCCCCTTCCTCGTCCTGACCAGCCTGCTCGACCTCGAGGGCACCGGCATCCTGACCGCCGCCCTGGACGACCTGCCCGCCGCCGAGCGTCCCGAACTGGCCACGTGGTGGGAGCAGTCGCCGGGCTTCGGGCGGCTGGTGCTCGAGTTCACCCTGCCCGAGGGCGTCGGGCCCGACGGCATCTACCGCCTGGTGCAGGACGCCCTGACCGGCGCGATGGAGATGGGCATCACCGGCGAGGACATCCTGGGCATCGTGCGCACCAGCGAGACCCACACCCTGCTCGAGCGCGAGCAGCTGCGCATGACGGGCATCTACACCGCCGAGCCCATCGTGCTCGGCGGCATCGACTTCTTCGTCTCGTTCCTGGACGGCCTGCGCGCCGTCACCGCCGAGGACGTGTCGCGCACCCTGGCCAACTGGCTCATCGATGCGCCGTGCCAGGCCGTGTACATCGAGCCGGCCGCAGGTGCCGCCGGTGGCGCGGGCGGCATGGCGGGCATGCGGATGCCGCCGGGCATGCAGATGCCGCCGGCCATGGCGGCGGCCATGGGCGGCAAGGAGGGGGGCGCAGCCGACAAGCCCGCCGCGCCGAAGCCCGCTGCGCCGGCCCCCCTGCAGGTCGACCGCTCGGAACTGGCCAACGGCGCCGTGCTCGTCAGCCAGACCAACCCCGACAGCCCCCTCATGGCCATCCACCTGGCGGTGAAGGGGCGCGCGGCCATCGACCGGGAGAACGCGGCGGCCGGCGCCGTCGATCTGGTCCACCGGCTCATCGGCGAGGGCTATGCGGGCTGCGACCGGGCCTGCCTGGCGCGACAGCTGCGCCGCCTGGGCGCCGTGGTGAAGGTCGTCGACGACGACCGCATCCCCATGGACAACTACTACACCACCGGACGCTTCAGCTTCGTGCGCATCGAGGCGACCGCGGCGAACGGTCCCGAGATCCTGGCCCTGCTGCTCCAGCAGCTGCAGTTCGCCTCGTTCACGGCCCAGGACTTCGCCCGCGTCCGCGACGAGCGCGTGGAGAAGCTGGAGCAGGAGAAGGCCAGCGCCCGCGCCACGGCCAACGGGCTGCTCGAGCAGGGGCTGTACGGCGACCACCCGCTGGTGATGGCGCCCGAGGGCACGCCCGAGAGCCTCGCCTCCCTCGACTTCAACCAGGTGCGCCAGGTGTACCGCAAGGCCTTCTCGCCGGACAACCTGGTCTTCGCGGTGGTGGGACCCCAGACCCACGCCGAGCTCAAGGCCGCCATCGAATCCGGCCTGCCCGGCCGCTCGCGCCCGGGCCCGACCCTGCCGGTGCCGCCGGCCACCACGGCGGGCGAGGAGCTCACGGCCACCGTCGGCGGCCAGATGACGGCCATCCGGCTCGGCGCGGTGCTCGACGTGGCGCCGGCCGATGCGGCGGCCCTCGAATTGACCGTGGCCATCCTCTCGGACCGCATGGCCATGGACCTGCGGGAGACGCGGGGGCTGAGCTACAGCGTGGGTGCGTCGCTCGACGTGACCGGCCCCGTGGCCGAATTCACGGCCTGGCTGAATCCGCCCCAGGAGCGGCTGGCGGAGGGGCAGGCGGCGATCCGCGAGTTCGTGGCCGGCTTCGACGCGGCGACCATCACCCGCGAGGAGATGGACAAGATCCGCTCGGCCCGCCGCGGCCGCCTGATGATGCGCCGGCTGTCGAGCATGGGACAGGCCTACTACCTGGCCATGGCCGAGCTCGACGGCGACATCGCGGGCTACCTGAACGGCCTGACGGCCTACGACGACCTGACTCTTTCCGACCTGCAGCGGGTCGCGGGCAAGTACCTCGCGACGATGCCCCTGGTCGAAGTGATCGTGAACTGAGCCACCCCGTCGCGGGGGCGGACGAGCCGCGGCCCGAGGGCCGCGGCCGTGCTGTCCGCCCCGCGTCCATCCGAGGAGTCGCCATGTCCCGTCCGCGTGCCCTCGTCCGCGTCCTCGTCCTGCTCGCCCTGCTGACCCAGCCGGCGGTCGCCGCCCGGGCCGAGGGCGTCGTGCTCGCCCACCGCGCCATCGTCACCTTCGACGTGCCCAACCACGGGGTCGTCATCGAGGACGAGGTCACCCTGCCCGCGGGCCTCACGGAACTGCGCCTCGGCGCCGGATTCACCATCGAGCGCATCACGGTCCTGGACAACGCCAAGGTCGATCCCCGCGTGGTGGTGGAAGAGGTCGACGACCCGGACGGTCCCTGGCAGCGCCTGGTCATCGACCGCATGGGTCTGCGCAACGGCGGCCTGATGATCATCCGCTATGGCGGCACCTTCCTCGAGTCGGTCGCCGACGTCGTCTTCTCGCGGGAGAACGTGGGCAACGAGATCACCGCCACGATCTCGGACGAAGGCGTGTACCTGTCGTCCGCGGCGGAGTGGCTGCCCCGCGTGGAGGGCGCCCTGGCCACCCACGAGCTGCACGTCACGACGCCGGTCGGCTTCGAGACCGTGACCCAGGGCGAGCGTCTCGTGCACCAGGTCGAGGGCGACCGCCTCGTCACGCGCTGGTACGCGCCCCATCCCAGCGACGGCATCAACCTCATCGCCAACCGCTATTTCGTGCACGAGGAGCCGGTGCGCGACGGCGTCGTCAGCATGACCTTCCTGCTCGAGGACGACGCCCGGCTGCGCGCGACCTACATGGAGCGCACCAAGGCCTACATCGCCATGTACGAGGAGATGATCGGGCCTTACCCCTACGCCAAGTTCGCCACGGTGGAGAACTGGTTCCCCACCGGCTACGGCATGCCGAGCTACACCCTGCTCGGCGGCACGGTGCTGCGCCTGCCCTTCATCCCGTACACGAGCTTCGGCCACGAGATCGCCCACAACTGGTGGGGCAACTCGGTCTTCGTGGCCGGCGAGGGGGGCAACTGGTGCGAGGGCCTGACCGCCTACTGCGCCGACTACCACTACAAGGAACTGGAGAGCGCGGAGGCGGCGCGGGAGTACCGGCGCAACACGCTGAAGGACTACGCCGCCTACGTGCGCGATCCGGCCAAGGACTTCCCCCTGACGGAGTTCGTGTCGCGCCACAGCGGCGCCACCCGCGCCGTGGGCTACGGCAAGAGCATGATGGTCTTCCACATGGTGCGGCGCGCCCTCGGCGACGCGAACTTCCTCAACGCCCTGCGCTCGGTCGCGGCCGACCACCAGTTCCGCGAGGCCGCGTGGAGCGATTTCATGGCGACCTTCGGCGAGGCGGGCGACCGCGACCTCGGGGCCTTCGCGGCCCAGTGGCTCACGCGCACGGGCGCGCCGCGGCTCGCGCTGGGCGAAGTCGGGTTCCGCGACGACGCGGTCGTCGTCGAGGTGACCCAGGACGAGCCGGCCTACGACCTGGACCTGCCCATCGTGGTGACCACGGCCGCGGGACCCGAGGAGCACATCGTGCATCTGGACGGCCCGCGGGGCCGCTTCGAGCTGCCGGCCCGGGACGCGCGCGCGGTGGCCATCGACCCGGACTACCAGATCTTCCGCCATCTGCACGCCGCGGAGGTCGAGGCGACCATCAGCCAGGTGCTCGGCGACGACGCGCCGGTCTTCACCGCCGGCCCCGGCGCGGCGCCGCTGCAGGCCGCGGCCCGCGAGTTCGCGGCGTCCTGGGCCGAGGCGGACGACGTGGCGGTGACCGACGACGGCCGGCCGGTCGCGGGCGATCACGCCACGATCCTGCTGAATCCGGCGCCGGAGGTGCTGCGCGGCCTGCTGCCGGCGGAGCTGAAGATCGCCGGCGGGCAGATCTTCCTCGGCGGGCGCCGCTACGCCGCCGCCGACTTCGACGTCGTGTTCGCGGCGGCCGATCCGCAGGATCCGGCCCGCACCCACCTGGTGGTGCTGTGCGGCGATCCGGCGCGCCTCGGCGGCCTGGCCGGACGCGTGAGCCACTACGGCAAGTACAGCTGGCTCCTGCTGCCGGCGGGGAACGGACGTCCCGAGCGCGGCAACTGGAGTCCGGGCGATTCGCCGCTGGTGGCGGTCCGGAACGCCAGATAGCGGGCCGCGCCATGGTCAACCCGCTCCGATCACACGATTTCCGCCCGATCCGGCCGTCCGGATGTGCTAGAATGGCGCCATGATCCACCGAGTCGACACGCCGTCGCCCGGCCCGCTGCTGCGCTCCCTGCTCCTGCTCCTCCTGCTGGCCGGGGTTTTCGTGCTGCCCACCGGCTGCAGCGACGACGACGATCCGGTCGGGCCCGGCAAGACGACCTTCGCCTGGTCCGAGGACCTGGCGCCGGAGTACACCCAGCGGGCCGTGTGGGGCCTGGCCACCAACCACTTCTTCGTGGCGAGCGAGCGGGGCGTGGTGCGCCGCTACCGCGACGGCGAATGGACCCAGTGGAACTTCGAGTACTTCCACAGCCTGCGCGCCATCTGGGGAACGGCGCCCGACCAGGTCATCGTGGTGGGCGAGAACGGCACCTGCCTGCACTTCGACGGCACCGACTGGACCTCCCGCTTCGGCGGCACCCACGGCGATCTGCTCGGCCTGTGGGGCCACGCGCCCGACGACGTCTTCGCCGTCGGCGAGAACGGGGCCGTCAGCCACTACGACGGCGAGTTCTGGACCGCCATGGACAGCGGCGTGGGCGAGACCCTGTACTCGGTGTGGGGCTTCGCGCCGAATGACGTCTACGCCGTGGGGCGGGGCGGCACCATCATCCACTACGACGGCACGGCCTGGACGCCCATGACCAGCGGCACGGTCAACGCCCTGGACAGCGTGTGGGGCCTGAGCCCCGACACCCTCTACGCCGTGGGCAGCCTCGGCACCATCCTGCGCTTCGACGGCAACACCTGGACCGACGAGAGCGGCGCCACCCTCGACCGGCTCTGGGCCGTGCGCGGCCTGCCCGGCGAACCGCCCGTGGCCGTGGGGGCCAACGGCACCTACCTGACCCGCGTGGGCGGCTCCTGGCAGGCGTCGACCATCGCCCGGGGCGACTACCTGTACGGCCTGTGGGACGACGGCGACAGCGCGCTGGTGCTGGTGGGCTACAACGGCCTGGTGATGACCCTGGCCGGTCCGGCCTGGCAGACCGTGAACCGGGGCCGCACCCACTGGCTGACCGACGTCTTCGCGCCCGACTGCAACACGGTGGTCGCGGTGGGCAAGGGCGGCGCCGTGCTGCTCGGCGAGGACGGCGGCTGGCTCGACATCGCTCCCGACGTGGAAGACGTGGACTACGCCGGCGTGTGGGGCGTCTCGGCCGACGACTTCTTCGTCGTGGGCTCGGGCGGCATCATCGCCCGCTACCAGCGCGGGCGCCCCTGGACCATCTGGGAGCTGCAGGAGCCGGTGAACCTCGAGGGCATCTGGGGCGCCGACAACGGCAACATCTTCGCCGTCGGCAGCGGCGGCGCCATCTTCCGCTTCGACGGCACCGTCTGGGAGCGCATGCCGAGTCCGACCACGCTCTCGCTCGCGGACGTCCACGGCCGCGGCGCCGGCGACGTCTACGCCGTGGGCCTCGGCGGCGTGGTCGTGCGCTTCGACGGGCTCACCTGGGAGCAGGTGCCGACCGGCGAAGCGACCTCGTGGTACGGCGTGTGGTCGCGTCCGGGCGGCGAGGTTATCGTGGTGGGGGCCGGCGGACGCATCCTGCACGGCACCGGCGACGGCGACGTGCCCTGGGAGGCCGGCGAGAGCGGCACCGCCTACACGCTGTTCGGCGTCAACGGCGGCGCCGACGGGCCCGCCTACGCGGTGGGCCTCAACGGGGTCGTGCTGCGCTACGAGGACGGCGCCTGGAATTTCATGGCGACCGGCGCGAACGACCAGCTGGATGCCGTCACCGTCGATGCATGCGGTGACCTGCACTGCGTGGGGTACTGGGGTCTCGTGCTGCGCTACGGCGACTAGTCGTGCGCCTTGACCGCGGCCGCCCCGTGTCCCACCTTCCTTGACCCGCGACGAACGGATCCGCACGCCCCGGATCGTGAACCCAGAAGGAGTAGCCCATGGGGAAGCTTGACAAGTTGCAGCCCGCCGCCGTCTGGCAGATCTTCGAGCAGATGAACGACATCCCGCGCGGTTCGGGCAACGAGACCGGCGTCATGACCATGCTGAAGGGCTGGGCCGACGCGCGGAGCCTCGCCTGGCGCGAGGACGCGGTCGGCAACCTCCTGATCGAGATCCCCGCGACCAAGGGCCTGGAGCAGGCCGCCCCCGTGCTCATCCAGGGCCACGTCGACATGGTGTGCGAGAAGAACGCCGCCACGAAGCACGACTTCACCGCCGACCCCATCCGCATGCGGATCGAGGGCGACTGGGTCACCGCCGAGGGCACGACCCTGGGCGCCGACAACGCCATCGGCTGCGCCATGGGTCTGGCCCTGGCCGACGAGAAATCCGTGGCCCACGGCCCCATCGAGGTGCTGCTCACGGTCGACGAGGAGCGCGGCCTGACCGGCGCGGCGGGCGTCCAGGCCGGCTTCTTCGCCTCGCGCACGATGATCAACCTCGACAGCGAGGAGGACGACGCGATCTTCGTCGGCTGCGCCGGCGGCCGGGACACGCAGTACACGCTGAAGAACAAGACGGCCCGCGCCCCGAAGAACGGCGGCGGCCGCAAGATCACCGTCATGGGCCTGAAGGGCGGCCACAGCGGCCTGAACATCCACGAGCACCGCGGCAACGCCATCAAGATCCTCACGCGGGCGCTGGTCGAGGCGTCCGAGCTGATGGAGCTGCGCCTGGTCGAGATCAACGGCGGCAGCATGCGCAACGCCATCCCGCGCGAGGCCGAGGCCAAGGTCGTGATCCCGAAGGACCAGGGCCGCCTCTTCAAGCAGACGGTCGACGCCTGCTTCGAACGCATCGCCCGGGAGGAGCTCGCCGGCATCGACGACGGTTTCACCTGGAAGGTGGCCGCGGTGCAGGCGCCGCGCTCGTTCGGCCTGGAGAGCAGCCGCGCCACCCTGGGCCTGCTGTCGGCCATTCCCAACGGCGTGACGGCCATGAGCCTGGACATCGCGGGCCTCGTCGAGTCGAGCACGAACCTGGGCGTGGTCAAGACCGACGGCACGAAGGTGTCGATCGTGTGCTGCAGCCGCTCGTCGGTGATGAGCTCCCTGGCCGAGCTCGTGGCCCAGCACCGCCAGATCGGCCTGCTGGCCGGCGCCGAGGTGGAGCAGCCCGAGGGCTATCCCGGCTGGAAGCCGAACATGAAGTCGAACGTGCTGGCCGTGACCCGCAAGAACTACCGGAAGGCCTTCGGCGTCGACGCCGAACTGCTGGCCATCCACGCGGGCCTCGAGTGCGGCCTGCTGACCGAGAAGTACCCCGACCTGGACATCGTCAGCTTCGGCCCCAACATCCGCGGGGCCCACAGCCCGGACGAGAAGGTGCAGATCTCGAGCGTGCAGAAGATCTGGAAGCTCTTCGGAGCCACGCTGGCGGATCTCGCAGGGGCCTGAGGCCCTGCCCAGGGACGCATCCGACGCCCGCGGGAGTTCTCGCGGGCGTCGCCTTTCCCCGAAAGTCGGCGCTTGTCCCCAAGTTATCCACAGGTCCGGCGGCGATC